>JAFZMK010000221.1 GCA_017553285.1 Rhodocyclaceae bacterium | reverse complement strand
TCGGGTGTGCATGAGGATATTTGGTCAGGCGCGACGATTGAGGAAGCCATCGAAGCGGCCAGTGACTACCTGCGCGCGCGCTTTGCCGATGTGGACTTGGCGGGCGAACTCGCCGCCGCAGACGATGCCCTGCACGCGCTGCTAGAACAGGCGCGGCAGTGGAGTGAGTGTGCCTTTGCGCCGTAAGCCGTCAGGCAAACAGTGAGAGGAGAGCAAAGATTGTGAACGCGACAACCCCGACACCGCCAAACAGCAGCCCCGCCACGCAGCCCGCGAGCGCAAACCCGATCACCAGTATTGGTGCGCCGACAATTGCGGACATCAGTGGCGTACCGCTCGAAGCCGCGAAAGCAACCGCCACCAGCAAGAACAGCAGCACGGGCTTGGCGCTCTCGCCGCCACCAGACGTGCGCCCGTAGTTGCGAAACTCGCCAACCTGCGCCAGCCGCCTGATGTGCCGCTCTCGATACCGCATGTAAAAATCCAAATCTTGTTCAGCCATGACCACCACCAATCATTCCTTTTCTATCCACATCGAAGCCGATACCAAAGAGGCGCTGAGCAACCTGAAAAAATTCCGTGCGGAGTTTGAAAAGTTCTTACTCAAAGAAGGCTATACACCAAAAGAAATTACTGCCATCAAGAAGTTGATGCAAGACATCGACGAGGGGAAAGCAAAACTTTATGACCTGAATCAAGACATGGTCGACCTGTTCCGGAAGTGGGATGCAGGGATTGCAACGGCAACAAACAAAGATCTTCTCGGCCTAAAAGAACACGCCGAAATCACAGCGGAAATCAAGGCCACCCAAAAAGCCTATGAGCAACTGAAAAAATCCGGCACGCTCACGCAGACGGAACTCGCGCAAGCTGCGATGAAGACCAACGAGCGCATCAAGGAACTGAAGGCGCAAACCAACGGCTGGGTTGAATCGCTGGAAAAGACGAAAGCCTCGCTCGCCATCGCAGGCGGCTCGTTTGCGGGCTTGTCTCTGGCTACGGGCAAGGCGGTTGAGTTTGAGAGCGCCATGGCCGACGTTGCCAAGGTGGTCGACGGCACGGAAGAACAGATGGCGGGGCTGACCGCGCGCATTAAGGAATTGACCCGCGAAATTCCGATGGCGGCTGGCGAACTGGCGCAGATTGCCGCCGCCGGTGGGCAACTGGGCGTGCCGGTGGAAAAACTCGAAGACTTCGTGCGGCTTGCCGCGCAAATGTCCACCGCCTTTGGCATGACGGCGGAAGAAGCGGGACAGGCGGTCGCCAAGCTCTCAAACATCTTTGGGCTGCCCATCGAGCAGGTGGAAAAACTCGGGGATGCCATCAACACGCTGGGCAACACCACGGCGGCAACAGAATCCAGCATCGTGGAAGTGCTCACCCGCATGGGCGGTACCGCCAAGCAGTTTGGGCTAACTGCCGAGCAAGCCTCGGCGCTTGCGTCGACCATGCTTAGCATGGGCGTATCGTCGCAGGTAGCGGGCACGGGGATTAACGCGCTGCTCTCCAAGCTGCAAACCGCGAACGTGCAAGGCAAGGAATTTCAGAACGCGCTGGCAGGCATGGGCATCAGCGCGCAGCAACTGGCGGCAGACATCGCGGCGAACCCGCAAAAGGCGCTGACCGAGTTCCTGCACACGCTGGAAAAACTCGACGGACAGGAACGCGCCGAAACCCTCGCTAAGCTGTTTGGCATCGAATACCAGGACGACATCGCGCGGCTGCTCGGCGGCCTGAAACAGTACGAAGAATCGCTCGCGCGCGTAGGTAACAGCGCCAACACCGCCGGGGCGATGCAGCGCGAATTTCAGACCCGCACGCAGACCACCGAAGCGCAGCTCAAGCTGCTGAAAAACGCCATCGAAGAAATCGCCATCAATCTGGGCAGCACTTTCTTGCCGCTCGTCCGTGGCGTAGCAACACAAATGGGCAGCGCGGCGCAGGCGATTGCGCAGTTTGCCGAGAAGTTCCCCATGCTCAGCGCAGGCGTAACGGCTGCGGTATCTATGTACGCTGCGTTCACCGGCGTGAAAACGGCGATACTTGCCCTGCGGGTTGCGGGCGTCAAAATGTTTGCCGATCTGGGCAAAGCCGTTTCCGAAGTCTCGGCACATGCCACATCGTGCGCCACCTCGTTCAGCAAGATGCACGTCTCTCTGGGTGATGCGCGCAAGTCCGCTACCGGTATGATGGCGGCGCTTGGGCGTGTGCCGTGGGGCGCTTACACCATGGCGGCGACCGCTGCTGCGATGGCGACAAGAGAGGTCGCCGAAGCCATCGCCAGCCTGCAAGTGGATGGCGAAATCGCCGAATCTGCCGCCGTAGCCCAGCGCGCCGCCAATCAGCGCATCCTGCAACTGCAAACCGAGATGCACCACTGGTCGCAGTACAAGGACACGGTGCGCAAGACGATTGCTGATCTGGCGAATATGGACGAGTTCGCCCGCGACCAGTACCGCGAGCAGTTAGAGGGCGCGATGCGCTATTACCAAGCCGCCGCCCGCGAACTGGCCGCGCAGACGCAGAGCGCGGACGAGGAAATCAAAAAGGCCGCGTCGCAAAAGCTCACCGAAGTGCAGGCGCAAATCAACAGCCTCAAACAAGGCTTGCGCGAGGTGCAGACCATCGCCGAAGCGGGCGCGGAAATGCTCGCCGGTGCGGGCAAGGCGAAGGCGCAAAACCTTGCCGCCGAGTTTTCGCAACTGAAAGCGCAGGGCAAGGACGCTGCCGAGGCACTTAGCGAACAGTTTGACGGCCTGCTGGCGGATGCCGACAAACTCGGCATTGCCGCGTTGGGGCAGTATTTCCAGCAACTCGCCGATCAGGGCGCGGCCAGCGCCGAGAAAATCCGCACTGCGTTTGAAACCTCGTTGGGCAAGCTCTCTGCCGCCTCGCTTGCCGCGCTGCCCGCGCAGATTGCGGCGGCAGGCGAGGAAGCACTGGGCGGGCTGCAAGCGCAGGCCGAGATGTTGCAGGCGGTGTTGGGTGAGAGTTTCAAGCGTCTGGACATCGACGGCGCGCAGGCAATGGGCACGGTCTCGGATGAGACCAAAAACGCCATCATCAATATTGAGACCCTGAAAAACACGCTCGACGCCTCCGGCGCCAGCGCACAGCAAACCGGGCGGGCGCTGGAAATGGCACTCGGCAAGGCGCTGGCAAACGCCCGCACGCTCGAAGACGTGCAGGCGATTGAAGGCGCATTGGGCGAGATTGCGAAAACCGGCAAACTTTCTGCGGATGCCGTCGCGCGCATCAGCGGCGCGGCGCAGGATGCCAGCGCCCGCATCGCGCAGGCTATCCCCGGCCTGCAAAGCGTGGGCGAGGCGATGGCGCAGGCGGGCATCAAGTCCCGCGCGGAACTCGAAAAACTCGCCAATGATGCGCGCGAGCGTTTCGAGGTCATCAAAAAATCGGGCGAGGCCACTGCGAGCGGGCTGCGCAAAGCCTTTGAGGACTGGGCGAACGCGCAGGCGGCTGCGGGCGGGGATATGGGCGCGGTCGAAGCGCAGGCGGCGATGCTGGGCTTGCAGGTCACGGTCTCCGAGACGGGGCAGGTGACGGTGCAGGCGATGACGCAGGCAGCGGACGCAGTGGACAAGGTTGGCGATGCCGCCCATGCCGCCAGCGATGCGATGGGCAACATGGCGGACGCAGCAAAAGCCGCAGGCGAAGCCGCCGCAGCAGCAGACAGCGGCACGCGCTCCGGCGGCCTGATCACCTGGCAAAAGATTGCCCAGGGCGTGGGCATTGCGACGGCGGACATCCAGACCTACAACGCGGAACTGCAAAAGGCATGGGATGCCACGCGCCATCTGGTCACGAGCAAAAACATCTATTTCAACGCGCAGGGCGTGAGCCAGAAAATCAGCGCAGAGATGCGCCGCGCCATCAATGATGCGCGCGCGCTCGACGACATCATCCGCAGCATGGAAAGCGGCCACGCCAGCCTCAAAGACATCGAGCGCGCCGCCGGTGTAGTGAAATCGCGCGTGGGCGAAGTGGGCAATGAACGGCTGGACCGCCTGCGCGCCGCCCTGCAAGAGGTGCAGGACAAAATGCGCGCATTGTCGGACAGCGCCCGCGATGCCCTGAGCAACGTGCGCGACGAACTCGACCAGCTACGCGGCAACACCGAAGCCGTGGAAAAACGCCGGGGCGAGGCGCAACTGGCCGCCCTCAAAGCGCAACTCAAAGAGGCGCAGGAAGCCAACAACCGCGAAGCCATCGCCGATCTGACCCGCGCCATCAAACTGCAAGAGCAACTCAACCGCGAGAAGCTCAAACAGATCAAAGACAGCAAAGCCGACGAAGCCAAACGCGCCCGCGAGGAAGCCCAACGCGCGAAAGAGCAAGCCGCCGAAAAAGACCGCCTGAACGCCGAAAACGCCGCGAAGGAAGCCGCGCGCAACGAGGAAGAGCACCAGCGCGAGCTTGCCCGCATTGCCGAACAAGACGCCGCCAAACGCCGCGAAGAGCGCCAGATCACGCAAAACACCTTGCTGATCGAGGCACTCAACAAAATCGGCCACGCGCAAGGCGCGAGCGCCACGGCCAACCCCATCACCATCAACTTCAACGCCGACGGCATCCTTGATTTGAGCAAAGGCAACGTCGACCAACTCGCCCGCGCCCTGGTGCCGCGCCTGAACAACCTCAACCGCCTCGGTTACACAGGGTGAAACGTCATGACGAAACGTGTAATCCAGACCTCCCCTGATATTGGTTTGACCATCCGCCTGCC
>JAFZMK010000220.1 GCA_017553285.1 Rhodocyclaceae bacterium | reverse complement strand
CGCACCTTCCAGGAATCGTTCCAGAAAGCCCTGCGCGGGCTGGAAGTGGGCGTCGACGGCATGAACGAAAAAACCCAGGACCGCGAACTGCTGGAAAAAGAACTGGGTGAACCCGGCCCCGAACGCATCTGGTACGTGGGCGACGCCTTCGCCGCTGGCTGGACGTTGCAGGAAGTGCACCAGATTACCCGCATCGACCCGTGGTTCCTCGTGCAGATTGAAGACATCGTGCGCACCGAACTGGCGCTGGACAAACACACCGAAGAATTTGGCGAACAGGCGCTCGCCCGCATTGATGCCGCGCAGATGCGCGAACTCAAACAAAAAGGCTTTTCCGACCGCCGTCTGGCCAAGCTGCTGCACACCGATGAACACGCCGTGCGCGCGCACCGCCACGCCCTCAAAGTGCGCCCCGTCTACAAGCGGGTCGACACCTGCGCGGCGGAATTTGCCACCAGCACCGCCTACCTCTATTCCTGCTATGAGGCCGAAGACGGCGAATGCGAAGCGCGTCCCACCGACAACAAAAAAATCATGGTGCTCGGCGGCGGCCCCAACCGCATCGGGCAGGGCATTGAATTTGACTACTGCTGCGTGCACGCGGCGCTGGCGCTGCGCGAAGATGGTTTTGAAACCATCATGGTCAACTGCAACCCTGAGACGGTCTCCACCGACTACGACACTTCCGACCGCCTCTATTTCGAGCCGCTCACGCTCGAAGACGTGCTGGAAATCGTCGCCTGCGAAGACCCCGCCGGTGTCATCGTGCAATATGGCGGGCAAACGCCGCTGAAACTCGCCCTGGGGCTGGAACGCGCCGGCGTGCCGATTATCGGCACCTCGCCGGACATGATTGACGCCGCCGAAGACCGCGAACGCTTCCAGCAACTGCTCCACCAGTTGGAACTGCGCCAGCCGCCCAACGCCACCGCGCGCACCGAAGCGCAAGCCATGCAAAAGGCCGAAGAACTCGGCTACCCGATTGTCGTGCGTCCCAGTTACGTGCTGGGCGGGCGCGCCATGGAAATCGTGCATGACGCGCGCGATCTGGAACGCTACATGCGCGAAGCGGTGAAAGTTTCCAACGATTCGCCCGTGCTGCTGGACCGCTTTTTGAACGACGCCATCGAAGTCGACGTAGACGCCCTCTCGGATGGACGCGACGTGGTCATCGGCGGCATCATGGAGCACATCGAACAGGCTGGCGTGCACTCGGGCGACTCCGCCTGCTCGCTGCCGCCCTATACGCTCTCGAGCGCGCTGCAAAACGAACTGCGCCGGCAAACCCGCGCCATGGCGCGCGCGCTGCACGTCGTCGGGCTGATGAACGTGCAATTTGCCATTCAGGGCGAAGGTGAGGCTGCCACCGTCTACGTGCTGGAAGTCAACCCGCGTGCCAGCCGTACCGTGCCCTTCGTCTCCAAAGCCTGCGGCCTGCCGCTGGCGCGCATTGCCGCCCGCTGCATGGTGGGGCAAACGCTCGCCTCGCAAGGGGTCACACAAGAAGTCACGCCGCCGTATTTCTCGGTGAAAGAAGCCGTCTTCCCGTTTGCCAAATTCCCCGGCGTCGACAGCATTCTCGGCCCCGAAATGAAATCCACCGGCGAAGTCATGGGCGTGGGGCGCAGCTTTGCCGAAGCCTTCGTAAAAAGCCAGGTTGCCGCCGGAATGCGCCTGCCGCGTCAAGGCACGGTGTTCATCAGCGTCAAACTCACCGACCGCCCGGCGGCCATCGACATTGCCCGCGAACTCATCCGCCTGGGCTTTCGCATCGTCGCCACGCGCGGCACCGGTGGCGCGATTGCCGCCGCCGGTTTGCCCGTGGAACTCATCAACAAAGTCACCGAAGGCCGCCCGCACATCGTCGACATGATTAAAAACGACGAAATCAACCTCGTCATCAACACCGTCGAAGAGCGCCGTCAAGCCATTGCCGACTCGCGCTCCATCCGCACCAGCGCGCTGGCCGCGCGGGTGGAAACCTACACCACCATTGAAGGCGCGCGTGCCGCCGTGATGGGCATTGCCGATATGTCCGCGCCTGAAGTCTACCGACTGCAACAACTGCACACCGAACTGGAACTGCCTGCATGAAAACACCGCTCACCATCAAAGGCGCAGAGCTGCTGCGCGAGGAACTCGCACGCCTGAAAACCGTCGACCGTCCCAACGTCATTGCTGCCATTGCCGAAGCGCGCTCGCACGGCGACCTTTCGGAAAACGCCGAATACGACGCCGCCAAAGAACGGCAAGGCTTCATTGAAGGGCGCATCAAGGAACTCGAAGGCAAACTGGCCAACGCCCAGATTATCGACCCGGCGGCGCTGGACGCCGATGGTCGCTGCGTATTCGGCGCCACCGTGGAACTGGAAGACCAGGACAGCGGCGAACAAGTCACCTATCAAATTGTCGGCGACGACGAAGCCGACGTAAAACTGGGCAAAATCTCCGTCAACTCCCCCATCGCCCGCGCCCTGATTGGCAAATACAGCGGCGATATCGCCACCGTACAAGCCCCCGGCGGCGCCCGCGAATACGAAATTCTGGACGTTCGCTACGAGTGACCGAAGCACAAACGCATCGGGCGTGGGCGCCGAAGCCGCGCCAGCGGCGACGTGGGGGCACTTTGATGCCGTGACGCAGCGAGTGCGATCGACTGGGAGCGCGGGCATCTTGCCCGCACTCTTGCGAGCGGGACGCTCGCGCTCCCATAAAAAGCGCCCCTTTCGGGGCGCTTTGTGCGGTAGGGTGCAGGGCGTTTGTCGTGCCCCGTTTTCTACCCCGCCCCTGTATATAACCCATTAGGGCGCAATAAATTGCGCCCCTACGGCGGCGACGCAGCCTGTAGGGGCGCGATTCATCGCGCCCGCGCCGTGTCCGGCGCAATCATCGGTATTTTCGCCACCGCCCGTGCCGCTCGCGCCCTCGTCCATGTGCCATAAAAAAGCGCCCCATGCGGGGCGCATTGTGCGGTAGGGTGCAGGGCGTTTGTCGTGCCCCGTTTTCT
>JAFZMK010000219.1 GCA_017553285.1 Rhodocyclaceae bacterium | reverse complement strand
CTCACGGCGCTGCGCGATGCGGGCAATACGCTGATTGTGGTCGAACACGATGAAGACACCATCGCGCGCGCCGACCACATCATCGACCTCGGCCCCGGCGCGGGGCAGCACGGCGGGCAGGTCGTCGCGCAAGGCAGTTATGCCGAAATTGTGGCGCACCCGCAGTCGGTGACCGGGCGCGCCCTGCGCGAACACCAGCACGCCGCGCCGGAAGACGCCCTGCCCGTGCCGCCGGAACATCCGCACCTGCGCTTGCACGGTGCGCGTCTGCACAACCTGCGCGGGCTGGATGTCGCCCTGCCGCTGGCGCGGCTGGTGGTGCTCACCGGCGTTTCCGGCTCCGGCAAATCGACGCTGGCGCGCGACATTTTGCTGCCCAACCTCACGGCGGCGCTGGCAAGCAATGGGCGGCGCGGCGGCACGTTCTCACCGCAGCATTGCGAGGCGCTGGAAGGCTGGCAAGGCGTGCGCCGCGTGCTGGAAGTCGACCAGACGCCAATTGGCAAAACGCCGCGCTCGTGCCCGGCCACTTACGTCGGCTTTTGGGATGCCATCCGCAAACTGCTCGCCAGCACCACTGAGGCGCGCGTGCGCGGCTTTGACGCCGCCCGTTTTTCCTTCAACACCGGCCACGGGCGCTGCCCGGTGTGTCTTGGGCAAGGGCAAATCACCACGGAAATGAGCTTTTTGCCGGACGTGAAAATTCCCTGCGAAGCCTGCGGCGGCACGCGCTTTACGGAAGACACGCGCAGCGTGCGCTGGCGCGGGCACAACGTCGCCGACCTGCTCGCCCTGCCGGTGGCGCAGGCGCGCGAACTCTTCGCCGACCACCGCGCCATCGCCCGCCCGTTGCAACTGCTCGACGACATGGGTTTAGGGTATCTCACCCTCGGCCAGCCTAGCCCGACGCTCTCCGGCGGCGAAGCGCAGCGCATCAAGCTCATCGCGGAACTTGCCAAACGCCCGCCCGCCCGTCGCGGCGCGGCGCAAAGCGAAGGCGGCACGCTATACATTCTGGATGAACCCACCGTCGGCCTGCACAAAGCAGACGTCGCCCGCCTGCGCGCCGTGCTGCGGCAACTCGTCGCCGCCGGTAACAGCCTGCTGGTGATTGAACACGACCTGGACATCATCGCCGCCGCCGACTGGATTGTTGACCTCGGCCCCGAAGGGGGCGAAGCCGGCGGTCAACTCGTCGCCCAGGGCAGCCCCGCCAGCGTGATGCAATCCGCCCACAGCCACACCGCACAGGCGCTGCGCGGCTGGCTGCTGCGCAAAGGTTGAGACGGTTGGCGCGATTGGGCAGGCTTTGCGCATCGTCAAGAGTGCGGCATCCGGGCGGGGCGGCGTGGGCGCGGATGCGGTGTTATGATGCGCGGTTCGTACTACAAGGGGTTTTGTCATGTCTACGCCCAACCTTCGTCTGACCATTACCTTTGACCTCGCCCTGAATGCGCCCGCCGAGGTGCTGGCGAAAGACCAGGAGACGCTGTGCCGCCAGCTCAATACGCTGCTCGCCGGGTTCGTTGCCGGTGCGCCCACCATTGCCGCCAAGCAACTTGAAAAGGCCAGCATCCGCCTGATTGGGCACCATCACCACATCAACCCGGCAAAACCCGCCCCCGCCGGTGCGCCCGGGGCGGCGCCCAAGCCTGCTGCCAAAGCTGCCGCGCCTGCGGCACCGAAGGTCGACATTCCGCGCGACGCAATGATTGCCGCCGCGCCGCATCTGACCGATGCCGAACTGGTGACGCTGGCCGAACGCGCCGCCGCCAAAGCGCCTGCTGACCGCGCCGCGCTGGTGCGCCATCTGCGCCGCGTTTCGCTGGCGATGGTCAACAACGAATTTCGCATGATTCCCTGCTTCGTGGCCGGTACACTGACCACTGGCGAGAGCGTCGAGCTGGCCGCGAAGATGAACCTCACCAACGGCAGCGTGCTGGTCGACGAGGCCGACCGCAACCGCCGCCTGCAAACCAGCGACCCGATTCACATCACCTTCCCGGAAAGCGACATCCGCCTGGACTGCACCTGCGAAGGCTACACCCTTTCCGGCCCCGTCATTCAGGTGCGTCTGGAAGACCTTTCCACTCACCGCGATACTTTCATCGCCCGCTGGCAGCCGTAAGCGCGGGCAGTTTCGGTATGACCACCCTGATTACCTTTTCTTCGCCCGCCGCCGCCAGCGTCATCATGTACGCCGAACACGCGCGGATGCTGTTGCGCTGTGCCGGGCGCGATGAAAACGACGCACAAGGCATTTTCACCGCCGAACAACTGCCCGCCGCCATCGCCGCCCTGCGCGCGGCGGTCGAAGCCGCCAAGCAGCGCGATGCGGGCGCGCAGGCGCAAAGCGAAGCGGCAGCAGAAGCCGCCGGTCAGCCGCAACCGGCCTTTGTGCCCGGCTTGGCCGTGCGTGCCTGGCCGCTGCTGGAAATGATGGAACGCGCCTGCAAGAAGGGCAAACCGGTGAGCTGGGGCGGCTGAAGGGCGCGCGCAGTTTTGGGCACACTGCCTGCCCGCAACAACAAAAAACGGCGGTCATGCTCTGACCGCCGTTGTGTTTTGGGCTGTCACGCCGCCTTACGGATTGGTCTGCGGCGGGGTGATGATGAGTTCCACCGTCGACGAACCGGAGACGTTTTCGCCGTTGACCACATCGGTGGCGGTAACCACAAAGACCACCGGCGTATCTTGCTGCACGTCGAGATAGAACGAAGGCGAGGCCGTGTGTTCGTTGCTGAGGGTTACGGTCGGCCCGGCGGTCTGACGCCACGAATACTGCGCATTGGGCAGCGCCTGACCCTTGTAGGTGGCCGTGGCGGTAATCGTCTGGAAGTCGCCGCCTTCCACCTTCGCCGGAGCGCTGACGTAGACGAGGATTTCCTGTCCAGTGGGCGGCTGTGTGCCGGTGCCATAGACGGTAACGTAGGTGGAAGACTTGCCGGTGAGACGGGTGCCGTTTTCATCGACAGCGGTGACGATGAGTTCAAACGTATAGACCTGCGTCGTCGGTGTGGCGGGGGCGATGAAGGAAGCGGTGGGCGAGTTCGGGTTAATCAGCGCCACTTGTGGCTCTGACCCCGTCTGCACCTGCTGCCACTGGTAGCTAGGGTTGTAGACATCCGAGCCGTTGAAAGTGGCCGAGCCGACGAGCTGCACCGTCGTATTGGCTTCCACGCGCTGGGCGGGGTTGGTGGTCACCACCAGCCCGCGATGGCTGCGGCTGTCGTAAATGCGCAGGACAACGTCATCCGTGGCGGTTTGCTCACGTCCGTTGACGATGCCGCGCCCTTCCACCTGAAAGTGGTAATAGCCGGGTTCGCGCGGAATGAATTGCAGCACGGACGAATTGGTGCCCGCGAGCATCAGCGTGCTGGTGCCGGTCGGCCCGGTAATCATCGTCCATTTATAGGTGGGATTGCTGATGGGATAGTTGGCCGTCATCGTCGCCGGAATGGAGACGATTTGATAGGTGTAGAGGTCTTCGGTGGCCATCAGATGCTGCGGCACGGTAATTTGCAGCCCGCTTTCCGGATATTCGGGCGTGACCACCTCCAGAATCACGGTGTCGGTCGCCTGCCCCTTGTTTTCCGCCGTGGCGTTGGCGTGCAGCGTCCAGCTTAGCGGGTCGGCCACTTTCGGCACGCTCACAGTCACGGTGCAACTGCCGGTGTAATCGTGGTCGTCTTTCGACATCGTGGCGTTGGCGCAATCGGCATTGCCCAGTATGGGTTCGGCAGTGCCGGGGTAGTTGGCGGAAAGCGGCTGAATCGACCAGTTCATGGCGGTGAGCTTGTCGCGCAGCGCCTTGGCGTTGGCGGTGAGCGTAATGATTTCGCCCGGTTTTACCAACACCGTGCCGGACGGCGCGATGGTGACGGTGACTTGCTGTTTTTTGCTCTGAAAATATTCACCGCCCCCGCCGCCGCAGCCCACCGCCAGCAACGTGGCGGCGACGACGGCGCAGGACAGCGGACGGAAAAAACGACGGAACATGATGGCAAACCTCGCAGTCAGGTTGGGGGACGGCAACATGGTACCCCGCCCCGCATTGGCGCGGTTGCCGGAAAAGACGGCAAAAGCGGGCGCTTTCCGTGTGATG
>JAFZMK010000218.1 GCA_017553285.1 Rhodocyclaceae bacterium | reverse complement strand
GCAGGGCGAGCAGTGCCTCGTGCGCTTGCTGCGCGCGGGCGGCGACAAAGCGGTGAAAACTGCCGCCAGCCTGCTGCACGCCAGCGAGCACGCGCGCGGAGAGCAAGGTTTGCGGCTGCACAAGGCGCTCGTGCGCGATGGCCAGCGTGCGCGCGTAGTCGTTGGCGCCTTCGTCTTCGTCCAGCGCGCTATCAAGCGCCTGCGCGATGGGTGCGCATTCGCGCAGAATTTCCGCCGCCCAGTCCGTCAGCAGCACGTCGCGTCCGCCACGTTGCAGCGTCAGCCCCGGCTCACGCCCGCGCGCGGCGGCCTGTTGCTGGTTGAAGTGGATTTCTTCAATTTCCTGCGGCGTGTCGGGCGGGCTGTCGGAGAGCAGACAGTGCAGCAAAAACAGGTCAATCAGGCGCACGGTGTCGGCATCAATGCCAATATCGACAAAGGGATTGAGGTCAATCAACCGCACTTCCACATATTCCACGCCGCGCTCGCGCAGCGCGTGCAGCGGGCGTTCGCCGGGGCGGATGACGCGCTTGGGGCGGATGGTGCTGTAAAACTCGTTTTCGATTTGCAGCAGCGCGCAGCTCAACTGGTTGTAATCGCCGCCCAGACTGCGCAGCCCGATTTTTTCATACGCCGGCCAGGGGCGCGTGAGCGCCTCAACCTGCGTGGCGGCGTACTGTTCCAGACTGTTGTAACTGATGCGCAGCGTCGATTGCGCATCACTCTGATAGCCCAGTCGCCCCATGCGCAGCGAGGTTGCCCAGGGCAGGTGCATACATTCGCCCAACGGCTGCAAGCCATGCTCGCGCCCCTGCACAAAGCACGAACACACGGCGGGCGACGCGCCCGTGAGCAGCAACAGCACGAAGGCATGGCGGCGGAAATTGCGAATCAGCGCGAAGTATTCCTCCGTGCCCAGCCCCGGCAGCGACCAGTTGTAATGAATGCCGGAAATGGTCTGCATCCGCCGCCCATAGCGATGCGCCAGCCCCATGCGGTAAATGCTCTTCGAGCGCCCGATATGGCTGGTGCCATAGACGCCGATGGGAATGTTTTCGTCCGAAGGCAGTGCGCACGGCATGGAAGCGACCCACAGCCGTTCGTCGCCTGCGTCGGCGAGCGCGTGGCAGACTTCCTGATGAATGTGGCGCAGTTCGGCGAGCGTGGTTTGCGCGCTGGTGTGCGTGCCGGTGACCATTTCCACCTGCGCCTCGGAAAAATCCGTGGTGATACACGGATGCGTGAGCGGCGAACCCAACGCCGCCGGATGCGGCGTGCGCGCCAGCGTGCCATCCGGGCGCGTGCGCAGGCTTTCCTTTTCCAGACCGCGACGGATGCCGCGCAACACGGAGGGTTTGAGCGCATTGAGGCGCGCAGACAAAGATTGGTTGTATTTGTTGTTCATGTTTCCGTCCCTCCAAAAATGCAACTGGCACCATGATACAGGCGCACCGCCTCACTTCAGCCGCTGGCGCCTGCTTGCTGGCGCGCACACCGTTCCAGCGCGTCCATGAACAGCGCCGAGACGCGGCAATCGGTTTGCTGCTCGATTTCCTGAAAACAGGTGGGGCTGGTGACGTTGATTTCGGTCACAGAGCTGCCGATGATGTCCAGCCCGATGAGCAGCAGCCCGCGCGGGGCGAGCACGGTGCCGATGGCACGGGCGGTGGCGCGGTCTTGCTCCGAGAGCGGCTGCGCAACGCCGCGCCCGCCAGCGGCGAGGTTGCCGCGCACTTCGCCCGCCTGCGGGATGCGCGCAAGGGCATAGGGCACGGGTTCGCCGTCGATGATGAGCACGCGCTTGTCGCCCGCTTCAATTTCGGGCAGAAACTTTTGCGCCATCAGCGTGGTGGCGCCGTTTGCGCCGACTTGTTCGATGATGCTGCCAAGGTTGAGACCGTCTGCCTTCACGCGGAAGATGCCCATGCCGCCCATGCCGTCGAGCGGCTTGATGATGATGTCGCCGTGCTCGGCGTGAAAGGCGCGGATGGCGGCTGCCTGCCGCGTGACCAGCGTGGGCGCGATGAATGGCTGGAACTCCATGACGGCGAGTTTTTCCGGGTGGTCGCGCAGGGCGCGGGCGCGGTTGATGACGCGCGCTCCTTCGCGCTCGGCCTGTTCCAGCAGGTGCGTGGCGTAGAGGTATTCGGCGTCAAAGGGCGGGTCTTTGCGCATGAGCACAGCGTCAAAGTCACGCAGCGGCGCGGTGCGTACATCGCTGGTAGCAAACCACGGCGCGCCCTCTTCCGCGCCGGTGAGCGTGATGTCCTGCACTTCGGCACTCACGGGCTGCCCGCTGCGCCAAAGCACGTCGCACGGCTGGCAGGCGCTGAGCGTGTGCCCGCGCTGCACCGCCTCGCGCATCATGGCGAAGGTGGTGTCTTTATAGGTTTTGAAGGTTTCCAGCGGGTCGGCGATGAAGAGCAGGTGCATGGCGGATGTCGTGTTCTGAATATGAAAACGCCCAACCGGGAAGGTTGGGCGTGGAAGCTGGTGGCCAGGGGCAGAATCGAACTGCCGACACGCGGATTTTCAGTCCGCTGCTCTACCAACTGAGCTACCTGGCCGTTTGGAGAAACGCGCAATCTTAGCGGT
>JAFZMK010000217.1 GCA_017553285.1 Rhodocyclaceae bacterium | reverse complement strand
GGTGGCGACCCGTAGGGGCGCGATTCATCGCGCCCAGGACGGTTGCAAATGCACCACCGCACCAAACGAGCCACAACGCCCTTGCCGCGCGCCGCCCCCTGCACCGCCCAAACGCCCCGGACGACGGCGGAAACACCGATGGCGGCGACGGAAATGATGCGGGCGCGATAAATCGTTCCACGTCGCCGCTAAAGCGGCTTCCGGCTACGGCGGGACGGAGAAAAACAAAGCATCGCTTTGTTTTTCGGAGTCGGAAGCTGCCCGTAGGGCTGCGACGTGGGAAAGCGGTGCTTCGCCTTTCCCGCCTCCGCCCCTGCGGCAATACAATGCGAATCCTGAACAGAGGGAAGAGGTATGGACAGAAACATTGTGTTGTTTGAGTCGCGCGATGGCGAGGTGCAGCTTCCCGTCCAGCTTGATTCGTCTGCGGGCGAGGTCTGGCTCACCCGTCGGCATCTGGCAGAACTCTACGGGCGCGACGTGAAAACCATCGGCAAACACGTCGCTAACGCGCTGCGTGAGGAGTTGGCGGGAGCGGAAAGCCGAACTGTCGCAAATTTTGCGACAGTTCAAATTGAGGGCAGCCGCGAGGTTGTCCGCCAAGTCATAGAGAGGCAGGCATGAGCGGAAACATTGTGTTGTTTGAGTCGCGCGATGGCGAGGTGTTGCTTGATGTGGGGTTTGACGGCGAGACGGTCTGGCTGAACAAGGCACAGATGGGATTGCTGTTTGGTCGTGACAGGACGGTCATCTCAAAACACATCGCAAACGTGTACCGCGAGGGCGAGCTTGAGCGAGAAGGAACTTGTGCAAAATTTGCACAAGTTCAAGTCGAAGGACAGCGTGAAGTTACCCGTCAGGATGAACGCTACAACCTTGATGTCATCATCTCCGTCGGCTACCGCGTGAAGTCGCCGCGCGGTGTGGAGTTTCGCCGTTGGGCAACAGGCGTGTTGCGGCGCTATGTGGTGGATGGGTACGCGGAAAACCGCAAACGGCTGGAACAGCTCGGACAGGTGGCGCGCGTCATGGCGCGTATTCCCGAAAGTCTGGAAATGCGCCAGGTGCTCGACATCGTGCAGCACTACACCGTGGCGCTGGATTGGCTGGATGACTACGACCACCAGCGCCTTGCCGCGCCTCGGGACGATGCGGCTACCTATGTGCTGGAATACGAGGAGTGTCGCAAGGTGATCGACGGGATGCGCTTTGGCAATGAAAGCACGCTGTTCGGCGTGGAAAAGGATGATTCGTTCAAAGGCGCCCTCGGCAATATTTACCAGAGCTTCGGCGGGCAGGATGTGTATCCGGGCGTGCAGGAAAAGGCGGCGAACCTGCTGTATTTCGTGGTGAAAAACCATTCCTTTCTGGACGGCAACAAGCGCATTGCGGCGACGATGTTTCTGTATTTTCTGGACCGCAACGGCGCGTTGTTTGCCAACGGCGAAAAGCGCATTGACGATAGTACGCTGGTGGCGGTGACCATCATGATTGCCGAGTCCAAACCCGAAGAAAAAGAGGCGATGGTGGCGCTGGTGATGAATTTTCTGGCGCACGAACGCTGACCAAGGCGGCGATGACATTACGGCGGGGTGGGCAACTTTGTCTCCACGTCGTCGCCCCTTTGGGGGGGACATCCGAGACGGAGCGGTGCTCCGTCTCCACGTCGTCGCTTCGCCTTTCCCGCCTCCGCCCCTCCCGGAGGGAGCTGTCGGCGTAGCCGACTGAGGGAGGGGCGCGGGGCAAAAAATTTTGCCCGCATGGTTGCGGGGGTTACGGTAAAAGAAAAACACGGCGGTGATTGTTTCACCGTCGTCCCCACGTCGCGGCTAAAGCCGCTTCCGGCTCTGAAAAACAAAGCGGTGCTTTGTTTTTCCTCGCCCCGTGCGCGCCGTGAAACAGGTAGAATGCTTTGCCATTGATTCGGAGTTTTCGCCATGAACCTGCCCGCCGTTTTCCGCCGTTTTTCTCTTGCCGCGCTGGCTGTGCTGCCTGTTTGCGCGCTGGCGCAAGACCTGGAACCGCTGCCGGAGCCGCCGCCGATGCCTGAGGCCATGACGCCGGAACAATTCCTCAACGCGCCCGCCGCGCCTGCTGCCGATGCGGTTGCCAGCGAAGCAGAAGGCGGTACGCGCTTTGACGAATACAGCTACCAGAACCACGTCTATATGGTGCGGGTCACGCCGTCTACGGGTACGTCGTATTACTTGCTTGACCAGCAAAGCGATGGTCGTCTGGGGCGCTATCAGGGCAAGACGCCGATGCTTTCCGTGCCGATGTGGAATTTGCATAGCTGGTAGGCGGCGCGATGTCGGTTTTTACTCCGGTCAGCCAGCAAGAACTGGAAGTCTGGCTGCAAGATTACACGGTCGGGCAATTGGTCGCCTTTGAGGGCATCAGCGCCGGTGTGCAAAACAGCAATTTTTTCGTCACCACCACGCTGGGGCGCTACGTGCTGACGCTGGTCGAGTCCACGCCGCGCGCGCAACTGCCGTTTTTCCTCTACCTCACCGCGCATCTGGCGCACCACGGCTTGCCCGTGCCCGCGCCGGTGGCCAATCGCGATAACGAATATCTGGGCACGTTGAATGAGCGCCCCGCCGTGCTCGTCGCCCGTCTTGCCGGAAAATCGGAAATGCAGCCGGATGCGGCGCGCTGCGCCCGTGTGGGCGCGATGCTGGCGGGCTTGCATCTGGCGGGTCTTTCTTACTGCCGCAAACAGGAAAACCCACGCAACGCCGCCTGGCGCGCGGCTTGCGGTGCGCGCGTGATGCCGTTTTTGCCGCCGCAAGAGCAGCAAATGCTCAAAGACGAACTGGCGTTTCAGGCGCAGCAAAATTATCAGCCGCTGCCGCAGGGCGTGGTGCACGCCGATTTGTTCCGCGACAACGTGCTGTGGGATGGCGAATACATCGGCGGTGTCATCGACTTCTATTTTGCCGGTTGCGATGCGCTGCTCTACGACGTGGCGGTGACCGTCAACGACTGGTGCATACAGCCCGATGGGCATCTGGACGAAGAACGCGCGCGCGCGCTGCTGGATGCCTACCGCCTTGCCCGTCCGTTCGTGGACGCCGAGCGCGCCGCCTGGCCGGCGATGCTGCGCGCGGCGGCGCTGCGTTTCTGGCTTTCGCGCGCGGAAGACAAATACCTGCCGAAAGCGGGCGAAATGGTGCTGGTGCATGACCCGGCGGTGTTCCGCGACATTCTCGCCGCCCATCGCGCGCAGCCGTCCGCGCTGTTGTGACGTTGCCCATGCAGGTTTTGACGCATTCGTTTGCCGATGGTTTGCGCTGGCTTGCGTTGAGCGGGCGCTTTTATGCCGCGCGCCCGATGCCGCTCATCGGGCTGGGTATCGGGTTTTTGCTGCTGCAACTGCTGGCGCTGCTGTTGGGCGTGCTGTTCTTCGTGCCGTTGAGCAGTGCGCTGTCGCTGTCTTCGGACGTACTGGCGGGACTGCCGCGCGCGCTGCTGCTGCCGTTTTTGTGTTTTGGTCTGCTGTGTTTGTGCCGCGACATGGATTTGCAGCGAGCTAGCGAACCGGCGCGTTTGCTCAGCGAACTGCCCGCCCGCTGGCCGATGGCGGCTGCGGGGCTGATGTTTTTCGTGCTCTCCGAGCTGATTGCCCTCCTCATCTTGGCGCCGCACCGCGAGCAATGGGCAGCGGTGATGTCTGCCGTCTCGGCGGGCAAACCCGTGCCGATGGATGCGTTTGAACCCGTGGCGGGCGCGCTGGCGTTGAGCACGGCGCTGGATTTGCCCGTGGCGGTGCTGTTTGCCGGACTGCCGCCGCTGATTGGCTGGCTGCGCCTGCCCGTGGGCAAGGCGCTGTTTTTCGCCCTCGTTGCCGTGTGGCGCAACTGGCGCGCGATTGCCGCGCTGGTGCTGATGCTGCTGGTGCTGGCGGTGTGCAGCGCGCTGGTGTGCGTTCTGGTGCTGGGCGCGCTGGGTTTGCCGCCTGCGCTGCTGGCGCTGCTGCTGGTGCTTGGCGTGTTTTTGCCCATGCACATTGCCGCGTACTACATTGCCGTGCGCGAAATTTTCCCCTTGCCCCATGTCGATGTCCGTCGCTGATGATTCCGTCCGCCCCATCGGTTTGTTGGGCGGCACCTTCGACCCTGTTCATTACGGCCATTTGCGGCTGGCGGAAGAAGCGCGCGAGGCGCTAGGCTTGGCGCGCGTGCTGTTCATCCCCGCCGGTGCGCCCGCGCACCGCGCCGCACCCGCCGCCAGCGCCGCGC
>JAFZMK010000216.1 GCA_017553285.1 Rhodocyclaceae bacterium | reverse complement strand
GCTGCTTGCGCGATGCGCGCAGCGCGCTGCCGAGTTCTTTTGTCGTCTGTATGGAAATCATCGCCGCCCCCATTTCCCGTTCGGGAAATTATTGACCGTCGCAGCGAAAGAGGCAAGCAATTTTTCCCGAACGGGAAATTTACGCGCGGGCGCGGCGCAGTGGTGCAAACATCAGCGGGCGGGCGGCGGGCGACAATGCGCGATCGCACAGCAAAACCGATACGGAACCGCCATGAAACAACACGATCAGCAGGCGTAGAGGGGAATTTTGTCCCTATTGCGCTAACGGCTGCCTGCGTGGGCAACAAAGTTGCCCACGTTACGCTTGCTTTGCGCGCCTGCTGCAAAATTCACGGCAGTTTGGGGGGGCTAATCCTCCGCTTTGCCCATTGCGCGCTCAATCAATTTGACTAGCGCAGCTTTTCTGGCTTTATAGAAATTGTCAAAGTCATCGGCTCTAAGCGTGTTCGCGTCAATAAGGTGCGACTCGACAATGGTATTCATCTGGGCATCTGCAAGCTGAACCTGCTCGTGTGTCTGCAATTTTTCCAAATAGATGGATGGCGCATGTCCGCCGATCATTCGGTTCGCCTTATAGGATATCGGCGTTTTGTTGACGACTGTATTGTAGCGGGCGCGCTTAATACCGTTCTTCTCGCACCAGTCCTGCGGAAAGATGTGATGAATATCAAGTGCCAGTTCTTCGTCGTCAAGCTCCCTGATTTTCGCTTTCCAGAAAAAGTCTTGTGCCCCCTCACGGAGTATCAGCACATTCAAGCCTTTGTATGCGGCTGACAGGCGAGACGTCATTGTGTCCAGGCGATCCGGACTAAACGTTGCGTCCGCAATCGTGCGAGGTATTGCTGCGGTGTCGTTGTCTATCCACTGTAGGAGATCTTCTACGTCGTTCGCGATGCGGGTTTCAATGGTGCTGCCATAAAGTTCGCCAAAAACACCGTTCCAGTACCAGCAAGACAGTTTTTGATAGATGCGCGGCTCAAGCCAGCGATCTTGTAAAAGAGCCAGAACTGAGGCAAGTGGAACGAGTTGTGTTCGATAAGGCAGTTCGCGTGGGTTTTTTATGCATTCCTTGCGCAAGAATTTCGCCGCAAGAAGAAATCCATTTTCAACCTTGTCCGCCCATTTGGAATACGCGCTATATGGCATTGTGAGTATTGATGCGCGTTTTGCGCTCACCGGCTGCACGGATTTTCCAGTTTTTCCTGCATCCATATCAGCACGTCGCAATTCCAGTGTGTGCAACATTGATATGGCCTGCAAGAAGTCCGTGGGTTCCACTTGTGAAAGAATCGCTTCTTTGCACAACCGCTTATGCCGCCCAGGTGCGTTTTGGTTTTCGTCACCATGCCAGTCATTACGCAGGTTGAATCCGTTCGCTGCATAGGTTGCCGTGACCAGTTCAAAAACGTTGAGCGGAACGCCGCCGGTATTCACTTTTTCAAAGACCAGACAGACCGCTTCTTTCGCCGTTTTCTTGTTCAGCAGGATTATGGGAAGCTGGTAGTTACGGAAGGCAGACAAAACGAGTTGACGGAATTGCAGGTATCGTTCGTATTTTTCAGGTGCGTACTTATGCAAAGCTACTTCCCATGCGTCCGAGTTCAGGGTTTGATCGCACGGAAAGTAGAATTGCTCGCATTCTTTTTGTGTGGTAGTTAAATCAAGTTCAATTTGTCGACCAAAGCTGGAACGTCTGATTTTATCTTCCTCAACGGCTTCAATAGCGTCTTCCAGGCGATCGCCGCCTTCCAGGGCCACTTCAATGTTCCAGTAGTAGTGTCGTCGAATTTCCTTGCCTTTTTCTGTGCGAGTCTCTACTGCATCCTTTTTGGCCAAGACTTGCGTCAAAGTGGTGAGGCGCTGTTGCCCGTCGAGGATTAGAAATTCCGCATCGGATGTGTCTGACAGGCGAATGCCCTCGATTGGCCGTGTCTGGAACTTGGCCTCTCCGCCCGCCTCTAGAAGCATGATTACACCAACCGGAAATGACTTGGCGATGCTCACCAGCAAACTGCGGATGTGTTGGTCATCCCACACCCAGCTACGCTGAAAATCTGGTAATTGAATCTTTGCCTTGACGATGTCAGAGAGAATTTCTGGCAACGGTCGTTTAGTGCTGTCGAAGGTGCTCATTGCTGTTCCTTAAGATTTCCTTGGTTCCGGGATGCTTCCTGTCCTTCCCGCGCAATCGTAAATTGGTCTTCAAATTCGTCAAGGGCTTGTTGCATGGCTTGCCAACTGGCTGCTTTGGGCAGCAGCAAAACGCCATTGCCAAAATGTTTAACAATGACTTCCTCATCCAGAAAACGAAACCCTTGCGGCAGATGCACCGTTTGGGAATGACCTGTGGTTTGTATTTTTGCGGTTTGCGTCATCCTGCTCCGTATCCGGTAGAGTGCTGATGCGCCATTTTATCCCTTTCCCTGTCTGCTTGGCTGCGGGCGTTAACCAGCCTCGCTGCGTCCGCTTCCATTCAGCAATGAGGGCGGCGGGAATATTGTCGTTGGCAGACCTGCGGTCAGGTTGCGGCAAGCAACTCTTCGTAGACGGCCAGGTCTGTGGCGGAGAAGCAGCAGAAGAGGATGTGCGCGGGTGAGTTTTGGGTGCGGGTGTGTTCGCGGCAGGTGCGGATGGCGATTTCGGCGGCGGGGCGGAAGGGGTAGCCGTAGACGCCGGTGCTGATGCAGGGGAAGGCGATGCTTGCGCAGTTGTGTTGCTGCGCCAGTTCCAGCGAGCGGCGGTAGCAGGCGGCGAGTAGTTGCGCTTCGTCATGGCCGCCGCCGTGCCATACGGGGCCGACGGTGTGGATGACGTAGCGGGCGGGCAGGCGGAAACCGGCGGTGATTTTGGCGTCCCCCGTGGCGCAGCCGCCTAGCAGACGGCAGGCGGCGAGCAGTTCGGGGCCGGCGGCGCGGTGGATGGCGCCATCGACACCGCCGCCGCCGAGCAGGGTGCGGTTGGCGGCGTTGACGATGGCGTCGACGGCAAGTTGGGTGATGTCGGCTTGCAGGGCGGTGAGTTGGGCGGGCATGGGCAGGCTCCTTGCGTTCAGCGGGGGCGGGTGTTTTGCCTGCTATTCAGACGTGCGGGCGTGGGAAAGCTGGCTACGTAGCCATGCGGATTTGCAGCTTGCAACCGACTGCATCCGCATACCGTTTCAGCATGGAAAGCGAAGGCAGTTTGCCCG
>JAFZMK010000215.1 GCA_017553285.1 Rhodocyclaceae bacterium | reverse complement strand
GCGGGTTTGTTCCTTGACGGCGGCGAGCACCAGCGGTGCTTTGCTGGCGAGGGTGCGCGCCAGATTCAGGGTGAAACTTTCCAGTTCTTCGGCGGGCACGAGGTGGTTGATGAGCTGGGCGCGCAGGGCTTCTTCGGCGTTCAGGGCGCGCGCGGTGTAGAACATTTCGCGCACGATGTTGAGCGGCAGGCGGCGCAGAAAGGTGCTCACGCCGCTGTCGCTGTACGGCACGCCGAGGTTGGCGGGGGTGATGGCGAAACGGGCGGCGGGGCTGGCGGTGATGAGGTCGCAGGAGAGCGCAAGTTCAGTGGCCGCGCCCCATACGCTGCCGTCGACCATGGCGATGATGGGGGCGGGATGGCGCTGGATGGCGCGCATCAGGGCGGGCAGGCGTGCGGAGTGCAGCAGCGGGTCGTGACCGTGCGGGGGCAGGTCGGTAATATCGGCACCGGCGCTCCAAACGCGGTGCTCGCCGGTGTCTGCCGTCAGGAGGATGACGCGCACTTGCGGGTGCGAAAAACTTTGCAGGGCGGCGAGCAGGGCGTCGATGACCGGCAGGCTGAGGGCGTTGCGGTTGTGCGCGCTGGCAAGGCGAATGAGGCCGATGTGTTCGTCGAGAATTTCGCTGTGCGGAAGGTGGACGGCGGTTTGCATGGGCGCAGGGAAAGGTTAGTGTTCGGCGGCTTCGGGTTGGCAGGTGGTGCGGATTTCTTCGGATGCACCGAGCCAGCCGCGCAGGTGTTGCGCCAGTTGGCCGGTGAGCTGGCGCAGGGCGAGTACGCCGCCGGGGGCGTCTGCCGTGGCGGTGTTGGCGTCCAGACGGAAGGCGCGCGAGACAAGCGGGCGGTTGGTGTAGCGCGGGTAGAGCGTGGCGCGCACGTGCAGCAGGGCGCGGCTGTGGGCAGCGTCGGGGAAGTCTTGCACGAATTCGTCCAGTTCGATTTGCAGACGGCAGGTCTGCCCGGGCAGGATGCTGGCGCCCAGACTTTGCGCCAGCGCGTGCTGAATCATTTCGCCGGGTTCCGCCGCCCAGCGGCTGAGCACGTAACTGGCGCGCGCGGCGGGCGTTTCATATAGCAGGCGGTATTGCATGGCGCTGCTCCTCAGCCAGGAGGGGGCGCTGACGGAAAGGTTGAGCGAGGCGAGCACGGGGGTTTCGGCGACTTCGGCTTCGCCAATGTCGTAGAACGTTATGGCCGGTGCCGGTGTGGTGAGGGACGAGAGTGCGCCGCAGCCGGCGAGCAGCGCGGCGGCAAGACAGACGAGGGTGCAGGTGCGGAAGTTCTTCATAAGAGGCGATGGGTTGCGTGAGAGAAAAACAGCCTTAGCGTTTCTGTGCGGCTTCCGGCAGGCGCTCGCCCGGGCCGGGCTGCGGGCGGGCGTTGCCGGAGATGAGCATCTGCGGGCGGGCTTCGATGTCTTCGACCAGACGGGCAATGCGCACGATGGCGCCGTTGAGTTCGCCCAGCAGGTCGTTGACGCGCGGCAGGGTGGTGCTGAAGATTTGTTCGCCGGAGGCGTCGAATTTTTCCAGCGTGTCGGACAGACGTTGCAACGTGGCGCGGGCATCTTGCATCAGCGGCGTGCTTTGTTCGCTGGCTTCGTTGAGGTGGGCGAGCAGGGCGTGGATGTTTTCGCGCGCTTGCGGCGAGACAATGGCGTTGATGTTGTCGACCAGTTGCGGCAGGTTGTGGGTGGCTTCTTCCATGTTGCGGGCGGTGCGCTCGATGCGTTCGAGCGTCTGGCTGACGCGCCCGGGCAGTTCGTTGTCGCCGAGGAATTTGTCCAGCCGGTTGGTGACTGCGTCGTAGCGGCGCAGGATGTCGTCAAACAGCTTGGTCATGCGGTCAAACAGGCCGGGGTGCAGCGGAATGCGCACGGGCTTGCCGTCTTCGGAGACCAGCGGGCGCACGTCGCTGCCGTCTTCTTGCAGGTTGATGAAGGCGATGCCGGTTACGCCCTGCGTGCCAAACTGGGCGAACGTGCCGTGGGTGAGCGGGATGTCAGCATGAATCTGCGCGGTGATGATGATGTTGCGGATGTTGTGCGGGTCGATGTTGATGGCGGTCACTTTACCGGCGGCCATGCCGCGATAGCGCACCTGCGCCTGTACGTTCAGGCCGCTGATGTTGCCAGTGGTGACAAGCTGGATTTCACGGGTGGCTTCGTGCGTGCCGGAAAACCACCAGATGGCAATGGCGGCGGCGGCGCAGAAAAGCAGGACGAAGAGGCCAGCAATAAGGGCGTGGGCGCGGTTTTCCATCAGGCGGGTTCCGTTTCAGGGTTGAGGTGGGCAAAGGCGCGGCGACCAGCTTCGCCGCCGAAAAAGTGGTGAATGAAGGGGTGGTCTAGCTGCAAGGTTTCTTGCAGACCGGCGTAGCTGATGACTTTGCGCTCGGCGAGTACGGCGATTTTGCTGGAAAGCGCAGCGAGCGTGTCCAGGTCGTGCGTGACGAGGATGACCGTCAGCCCCAGCGCGCGGTGCAGTTGCTGGATGAGGGCGACAAATTCGGCGCTGCGCGCAGGATCCAGCCCGGCGGTGGGTTCGTCGAGCAGCAGCAGTTCCGGTTCCAGCGCCAATGCGCGGGCGAGCGCCACACGTTTAATCATGCCGCCGGAGAGTTCGGCGGGCATGAGATGCGCTTGTTCGGGTGTGAGGCCAACCATGTGCAGTTTGAGGGCGACGAGGTCTTGCACTTCGGTGTCACGAACGCGGCGCGTCTCGCGCAGGGCGAAGGCGATGTTTTCGCCCACGGTGAAGGCGGAAAACAGCGCGCCTTGCTGAAACAGCACGCCAAAGCGGCGGCGGCGCGCGCGCTGCGCGGCAAGGCTGCCGGAAAACAGCGGTTCGCCAAACAGTTCCACTTCGCCCGCCGCCGGGCGCGTCAGCCCGATGATGTGGCGCAGCAGCGTGGTTTTGCCCGTGCCCGAGCCGCCGACGAGTGAGACCACTTCGCCGCGCTCGACGCACAGGTTCAGGCCGTCATGCACGACGTTGTCACCAAAACGGGTGACGATGCGGCGCAGGGCGAGGATGGGCGCGGCGGCTGCGTTCATCATGGCAATCCGATAGAGCGGGTGGTGATGGCGAAAATGGCGTCGACCAGAATCACCATGCTGATGGAAGTGACGACCGAAGCCGTGGTGTTCGCCGCCAGACTTTCCGTGTTCGGCTTGACGCGCAGCCCGAAATGGCAGGCAATGAGGGCAATCAGCGTGCCGAAGGCCACGCCCTTGCTAAGCGCAATCCACACGTTTGCGCCCGGCACGGCATCCGGCAGGCTTTGCAGGAAAAACACCATGCTGAAATCCATCTGCACCCACGCTGCCACCATGCCGCCGAGCAGGGCGATGGCGCAAGTCCACACCACCAGCAGCGGCATGACAAGCGCCAGCGCCACCACTTTCGGCAACACCAGCCGCAGCGTGGGCGAAATGCCCATGGCGGTGAGCGCGTCGATTTCTTCGGTCACGCGCATCACGCCAAGCTGCGCCGTCATCGCCGAACCGGAACGCCCGGCGACCAGCACGGCAATGAGCACTGGCCCCAGTTCGCGGATGATGCCCAGACCGAGGATGTTCACGATAAAGGCGTCGGCACCGAACATTTGCAGTTGCAGCGCGGAAAGGTAAGAGAGCACCACGCCGATGAGAAAGCCCACCAGCGCGGAGACCGGCATGGCGCGCACACCGGCCTTGAAGACGTTGGCGGAAATTTCTTTCAGCGGCCATTCGGCAGGCGTGCGCAGCAAATGCAGCAGGTTCAGCGCCAGTTGCCCAATCAGCACGACCAAATCGCGCGCATGCTCGCCTGCGCCCAGCGTGGCTTCGCCCAGATGCACGACGGGGTCGAGCACGTGCGCGCGGCGCGGCGCGGGAATGGCGTCGCCCCGGGCGTGTTGGGCGACAGCTTCCAGCGTGGCGCGTTGCACGTCGCTACACTGGCATTGTTGCGGCCAGCGCCGCCCCCAGTGTTGCCACAGCAGCAGCGCGCCAAAGCTGTCCAGACGGGCAACGTCGCGCAAATCCCATTCGCCGCCAGGCGGCAGTGCCTGCAATTCGCGGCGCAGTTCTTGCGCGTGCGCGCCGATGGCCGCCAGCGTCCATTGTCCGTGCAAACAGATGACGCCGCCCCCGGCGCGGCTGATGCGTGCGTCCATCATGCGCCAGCGGCCTTTGCGCTCGCCTGCGCCGAGATGGTGATGATTTCCAGCCGTTGCGACACGCCTTCCCAGTAGCGCTGTTCTTCTTCCAGCGCGGCAGCGGTCAGCGGCAAATGACGCAGCCAGGGGGCAGGCACACTTAGCGCAAAGCCGGTTTTCGTGCGCGCCAGCCGCACCGGCAACGGGCCGTGCGTGCGGCTGCGGGCGCGGTGCAGCAGTACAGCCAGCCGCAAACAGATGAGCAGCGACCAATCCTCGCCATGCACGCCCACGCTCAACGCGCGGGCAAGTTTGCCGCGATGCGCCAGAATCAGCGCCGCCAGCCGCGCCTGTTCCATGCGGGAGAAGCCCGGCATGTCGGCATTGGCGACGATGTAGGCGCTATGTTTGTGAAAACCCGCGTGGGCGACCGAAATGCCGATTTCGTGCAGCGCCGCCGCCCATTGCAGGAAACGCTGCGCGGGGTGCCACGGGTCGGCAGCTTCGGGGGAAATGTCGCGCAGCAACTGGCAGGCGGTGTGGCTGACGGCGTGGGCGTGGCGCTCGTCGGCCTGATAGCGCGTCATGAAGGTCTGCACGGTCGCCTCGCGCGGGTCGAAATGGCGCTGGCGACCGAGCAGGTCGTAGAGCACGCCCTGGCGCAGCGCGCCATCGCAAAAAAGCATTTCTTCGAGCGCGAACTCCTTGAAAATCGCGCTCATGATTGCCAGCCCACCGGCGAAGACCGGTTCGCGGTCGGGGCGCAGTTCGATACCCATCTTCTGCACGTTACCGGCGGCAATCAGGCGTTTTTTCAGGTATTCGACGCCTTCGCGGGTAATCATCCGGTGCGCCATGCCGAGGTTTTCCAGCACCTCGGTGAGCGCCTTGGCGGTGCCGCTGGAACCGACGGCGCGCTCCCAACCGAGCTTGCGGAAGGTGCGCGAAATGGTCTGCATTTCCTGCTGCGCGGCCAGTTCCGCCTGACGAAAGCGCGTTTTGTTGACCTTGCCATCGGGGAAAAAGCGCAGGCTGAAACTCACGCAGCCCATGTAGAGCGAATCGAGTTGCAGCGGCGTAAAACCTTCGCCGATGATGAACTCGGTGGAGCCGCCGCCAATATCAACCACCAGTTGCTGATGGTGCGGGTCGGGCAGGGTGTGGGTGACACCGACGTAAATCAGCCGCGCCTCTTCGCGCCCGGCGATGATTTCAATCGGAAAGCCCAGCGCCGCTTCCGCGCGATGCAGAAACACGCCCGCGTTTTTCGCCACGCGCAGCGTATTGGTGCCCACCGCCCGCACCGACTCGGGGGGGAAATCCGCCAGTCGCTCATAAAAACGATGCAGCGCCTGCACGCCGCGCTGGATGGCGTGGGCATCGAGCATTTTGTCCTCAGACAGCCCACCGGCCAGACAGACGGATTCTTTCAGACTGTCGAGCGGAAAAATCTGCTCGTCGACAATCCTGCCGACTTGCAGACGGAAGCTGTTGGAGCCGAGATCAACGGCGGCGATGAGTTCGTGCGACATGAAACG
>JAFZMK010000214.1 GCA_017553285.1 Rhodocyclaceae bacterium | reverse complement strand
TCATGCGTGCCTTGTTTGTTCGGCGAACCGGCGCCGATCACGGTCTTGCAGCAAATCAGCGTGGGGCGTTGCGTCTCCGCCTTCGCCGCCGCAATCGCCGCGTGCAGCGCGGCGGTATCGTGACCATTTACGCCGCGAATCACCTGCCAGCCGTAAGATTCCGCCCGCGCGGGTGTGTCGTCGCCAAACCATTCCTGCACGTGGCCGTCGATGGAAATGCCGTTGTCATCGTAAAACACCGTCAGCTTGCCCAGCGCCCAACTGCCCGCCAGCGACATCGCCTCGTGCGAAATGCCTTCCATCAAACAGCCATCGCCCGCAAACACCCACGTGCGATGGTCAATCACCTCATGACCCGGGCGGTTGAACGTCGCCGCCATCACTTTTTCTGCCAGCGCCATGCCCACCGCGTTTGCCAACCCCTGGCCCAGCGGCCCGGTGGTCGTCTCCACGCCGGGCGCGTAGCCGCGTTCCGGGTGACCGGGGGTTTTGCTGTGCAACTGGCGGAAGTTTTGCAAATCTGCCGTAGAAAGGTCATACCCCGTCAGATGCAGCAGCGCATACAGCAGCATGGAAGCATGACCATTCGAGAGCACAAAGCGGTCGCGGTCTGCCCACAGCGGGTCTGCCGGATTATGTTTCAGATGCCCGCGCCACAGCGCCTCGGCGATTTCCGCCATCCCCAGCGGCGCGCCCGGGTGCCCCGATTTCGCCTGCTGCACGGCATCCATCGCCAGCGCGCGAACCGCGTTCGCCAGGGGAGAAAAAGCAATTTCCGTATCGGAAGACGGCGTCATGATGGGCATCCTCAAACCGCGCACGCGGCACAAACAAACCGAAGCCGCACATTATCCCCGAAAACGCCCGCCCTTCACACTACAAAATCACCCGCACCAGCGCGCCGCCCCCGCCCGCAGGCGCAAAAAAAACGCGGCGCATCGTGCGCCGCGTTGTGTTTTGCGCATCTGCCGTGCGACTTACTCGCGCACGCGGAATTTATCCACTGCCGTGCGCAGGCGGTCGGTAATCTGCACCAGCGTTTCCGCCTGTTCCAGCGACTGGCCGCTGCGCCGTTCGCAATCCTCGCTGCGGTGGGCGCTATCCGCCACCTGATTGGAAATTTCGCCGCTGGCAGCGGTCTGCTCGGTCAGCGCGTTCGTGACAACAATCGTGCCCTGGCGCACGCCTTCCACGCCCACGCCCATCTCGCCGAGCACCGTGCGCATCTCTTCCACGTAAGCCACGCCCTGCTCCACCAGATCACGACCATCGCGCATCTGCGAGGCGGCGCTGCTGGAAGTTTCCTGCACGCTGGCAATCATCTCGGTGATTTCCTGCGCCGACTGCGCCGTGCGCTCGGCCAGTTTGCGCACCTCATCGGCCACCACCGCAAAGCCGCGCCCCTGCTCACCAGCGCGCGCCGCTTCAATGGCAGCGTTCAGCGCCAGCAAATTGGTCTGCCCGGCAACGTCCTGAATCACGCTCACAATGCTGGAAATGCTCTTGGCATGTTCATCGAGTTTTTCCATCACCTCGGCAGACTCATTCATCTGCTGCGAAATGCGCCCGACGATTTCGACGGTCTGCTCCATCTTGCTGGAGCTATCTTCCATGCGCGCGCTCATGTTCGTCATCTCGGCATTGGCATCCGTCACCTGTTGCGACACTTGCGAAATGCTCGCCGTCATTTCTTCCACCGCCGCAGCAATGGCGTTGCCCGCCTCGGCCTGCGCGTGCGTGTCTTCCGCCAGATTGCCCTGACGGCGCTTGAGCGTAGCCAGCTCTTCACTGGCCTCGTAAGCGCACTTGCGGATGGTCATCACGGAATGCGCCACCTCGCGCTGCATCCGCGCAAAATCCGCCAGCAAGGAACCGGCGCGCACATCGTGGAACGGCTGCGTCATATCGCAAGAAGCCATGCGCTGCGCGGCATCGGAAAGCATACTGGGATCCGCGCCCAACTGGTTCAAAATGCCGCGCGAAATCAGCCACGCCGCGCCCAGCGTCACGCCCAAAGCCACCAGACTGAGGACAAGCAAAACAGCAAAAGCCGTGTTGCCACCGGCAATCAAATCTGCCACCGTCTCATTGCCGTACTTGCCCATAGCCTCGGTTTGCTGGAGCATCAGATCCTTGAGCGCACGCCACGCGGGCAGTTCGCTGGACAGCAGCGACTGGCGCGCGGCGCTCAAATCGCCAGCGGAAATTTTGTCCAGCACATCTTTCTGGCGTTCGGCAAACACGCGGAAAGCCTGATCAATGGCATCGAGCGCACCCTGACCACCATCGAGCCATTGCGCACGCTGGCGCAGCGCAGAGACCAGCACAGGCGCTTCTTCTGCCGCCTTGGCATAGTTCTGCCGACCTTTCTCATCGCCGGGATTGAGCAGCACATTGCGCAACGCCTGCCCCATTTGCAGACCAGAGGCATACAAACCATGCATCTGCGCGCGCGCAACGGCAATTTCCTGAATATATTCCAGCGCATCTTCTTCGTTATGGCGCAGCCAGAACATCCCCACCGCTGCAACAACGACCAGCATCACGCAAGACAGCGCCGCCAGAAGCGTCAGCCTGGCTTGCAACGACATGCCAGAAGAAACCGGGTTACTCATCACAACCTCCGTATTGTTGAGCGTCTGAACCATCACGCACCCCTTTCGGCTGCGCAGTCATAGCCTTGTAGCCTTATCGCTTTACGGCTTTGTGCAAGATGATACCTGCTTGCGGCACCAGTAAACACCCCCCAACCGCAGTTTCTGCCCCCCAGCGTGAAATATTCCCACCCATCCCCATTCCCACCCCATCAACAGGGAACCCCGCCCACCCCCTCAACACCGCCCCCCCCCACCCGTTACGCACCTACGATGGCGCGGCACATACGTCGTGCCCCGTTGGCGTGCGCCGCAACCGTCGCACCCCGCCGCATTCGTTGCGCCCTGTTCTGTGCGCCTGCGCATCCATGACCATTTTGGGCGCGATAAATCGCACCCCTACGTGGTGCGGCGCATACGTCGCGCCCCGTTGGCGTGCGCCGCAACCGTCGTACCCCCGCCGCCATCGGCACGGACGATGGAACCATCACCGGGTAGGGGCGCGATTCATCGCGCCCGCGCCATTTCCGCCGCAACCGCCGGTTTTTCCGCCGCCTCTGCCCCGTTCCCGCCACATCCCCCGCAACCATCGGTTTTTTTCGCCGCCCGCGCCCGCGCCGCGCGGCGCATTCATCGCGTCTGGATGTTTGCCGGGTTTTCGCTGTCCAGCGCCCATTGCAGGGGATTGTTCTGGATGTATTCGCGAACGCTCAGCAACGATGCCTCATTGCGGATGACGTGTTCGTAATAATTGCGTTGCCACGCAAAGGTGTCGATACCGTGTTGCCGGATTCGTCGCGCGCTTGCGGCCTTGAACGTTCGTACCATTTCCCCGACCGTCGGGGCGCAATCTGACGCATCTGGGTGCGCCTTGCCGGGATACGCAAGAATGCCGTGCAGATGATTGGGCATCACCACAAATGCATCCGGCGACAAATGGGGAAAACGCGCCCACAACCGATGCCATTGCTCACGCACCAGCGCGCCCGCCGCGTTCAAAATCATCACACCATCGACCACATCGCCAAACACACAGGCACGGTTGCGGGTGCAAATCGTCACGAAATACGCGCCGGGCAGCGCATAGTTGTGGGTTTTCAGCCGGATGGAACGTCGATGATGAATGCTGGAATCGTATGCCGCGAACCTTTCCCCGCCGTGCTCACGCGATTCATCGCCCGGATTCATTGCGTCTTGATTCATCATGGATTCACCATAGCACAAATGCGCCGCACCACGTAGGAGACGGAGGCGACGCACGCCAATCAGGTGCGACGGATGCGGCGCAGGGCGGGCGGCGGAAAACCCGATGGTTGCGGCGGAAACACCCCGGGCGCGATGAATCGCGCCCAAAATGGTCATGGATGCGCAGGCGCACAGAACAGGGCGCAACGACTGCGGCGGGGGTGCGACGGTTGC
>JAFZMK010000213.1 GCA_017553285.1 Rhodocyclaceae bacterium | reverse complement strand
GCCGTGCCGCCCAGCAGCCGCCCGCAACCGGCGCAAAACAGCGTGTCGCCGCAAAAGAAATACGGCGCATCCAGTCCGCGCACCTGCGCCAGCCAGCCAATGTGCGTGGCGGTGTGCCCGGGAATTTCCCATACCGTCCAATGCAGCGCGCCGCCGCACAGCGCAAGTTGCGCGCCTTCGCGCACGCATTGCCAGTCGTTCCCATCTGGCGCGCCCTCGGGCGCAAAGACGGGCGCGCAATATTCGGCGCGCAGTGCTTGTACGCCGCCGGTGTGGTCGTGATGATGATGGGTGAGCAAAATCGCCGCTAGCCGCAAACCGTGCTGGCGCAAATAGTCGCGCACCGGCGCGGCCTCTCCCGGGTCGAGGGCGACGCATTCGTCGCCACAGCGCAGCAGCCAGATATAGTTATCTTGCAGCGCGGGAAGGGGGATAATGGCGGGCGTTTGGTTTTGCGGTGCGAAGGCGGCAGGATTCATGGCAGAAGAGCAGGCGTTTATCGAATGGCGAAAAAGCGCCCCCGGGCAATGCGCGAAGGCGTGGGAAGCGCAGCGGCTGGACGCAATCGTAGCGGATATTTTCGGCTACAACGCGCTACAAATCGGTTTGCCCGGTGAAGACTTGCTGGCGCAAAGCCGCATCGGTGCGAAGTTTTGCTGCGCCAGCGTGCCCGGCGCGGGCGCGTGCGTGCGCGCTGAACCGTGGGAACTGCCGTTTGCCACTGCCAGCGTCGATTTGTTGCTGCTGGCGCACACGCTCGATTGCGTGCAGACGCCGCACGCCGTGCTGCGCGAGGCAGAGCGCATTTTGCGCCCGGAAGGCACGCTGCTCATTTGCGGCTTGAACCCGTTTGGCCTCTGGCGCGCCAAGGCTGTGCGGCGGCGCATTTCGCCGCTGCGGCTGCGCGAATGGCTCTCCGTGCTCGGGCTGGAAGTGGTGGACTCGTGTTTTGGCTGTTTTCGCCCGCCGTTTCGCCAGGAACGCTGGCTGGAAATGTGCCGCTGGCTGGAAATATCCGGCGCGCGCTTGTGGTGGCTGGGTGCAGGCGTGTATATTCTGCGCGCGGTCAAACGCACGCGCGGCGTGCGGCTGATTGAACCGCAATGGCGGCTGGGGCGTTTATCCAGCACAAAAACGGCAACGGCGGGCGCAGCACGGCTGACGCGCCGCGAGCAAGACCGGGAGCAAGTTATATGAACGACAAAATGCGTTTGCCCAAGGTAAGAATTTTTACGGATGGTGCGTGCAGCGGCAATCCTGGTCCCGGCGGCTGGGCGGCGATTTTGCGCGCGGATCTGCGCAGCGAACAAGCCCTGGGCGGCGTGCGCGGAAAAGAACTCTGTGGCAGCACGCCGGAGACTACCAACAATCGCGTGGAGATGCTGGGACCGATCTACGCCCTGAGCGCCTTGCAGTGCCGATCAAGCGTTGATTTGTACACCGACAGCCAATACGTGCAAAAAGGCATCACGGAATGGATTTACAAATGGAAGGTGCGCAAATGGCGAACTTCCGGCGGCGAGACGCCCGTGAAAAACAGCGACCTGTGGCAGATACTCGACGAAGTCGCCGCCGCACATAAAGTGCGCTGGTTCTGGATAAAAGGGCACGCCGGCAACCGCTACAACGAACGCGCCGACGCCCTCGCCCGTGCTGCCATCGCCCAGATGCGGGACACCGGCAAAGCCATCGACTGCGCAGTTCGG
>JAFZMK010000212.1 GCA_017553285.1 Rhodocyclaceae bacterium | reverse complement strand
TGCTGGAAAACTGGGAACGCTATCCCACCTATCGCAACATGCTGGAGTTCGGATCGGACAAGACCGTCCCGCGCCTGCAAGCCCTCGCCGCAACGCTCACGCAGGAACCGCCTGCCCCAAAGCCGGATGACGAAGATGCGCCGCAGGTGCGTTTTTCACTCGCCGCATCCGATGAAAAAAACATCGCGCTGCCATCCGACTGGAACGGCGGCCCGCTGGAGATTCGGGCGTGTGTAACGACGGGGCACGACGATCCTGACGGCAAAGAATGCGTAGAACCTGCTTCCGCTCACCCGGACAGAGAGCCGGAGTTCTGGGGCGTGTACGCCCGCCTGACCGACGGTACACAAGAATGGATGCAGGATTTTGATTCGCTGGAAGACGCGCAGCGTTTTGCGCAATCAATGGTGCAGCAGCAAGTCACCCAGAAAACCTTTTCCACCCCTCACGACGAACGTGAGGAACATCATCAACAAAACACCTCTCAAGGAGAAACCGACATGAAGAAACATCAACCGCCAGTTCTGCGAACTCAGCAAAGACACAAAAACGGGGAGCACCTATTTGCCCTGTGGGATTCCGGTAAAACAGTCGAAAAAACTGGCCTCCCCTACCTGACAGGCCACGTCTATCACAACGGAGAAAAACGGGATGTGACGGTGTTCATCAACCAGCGCCACGACACGAACAAGCCGAATTTCCTGAAGATTGTGGGGAAAGATGCCGACGGGAATTCCGTGGAGCTTGGCCTCGGTAACGTCATCAATAAGTACAGCAACGGCAAAGAATCATATCATGACACGGTTGTGCTCAACGTCGATGGCAAACCACACACCCTGTATGTCAACGGGATGAGCGAGGAACTGCACAAGAGTCTCGGCTTTGACGCCCCTTATAAAGACAGGTTTGCAGACAAACCCGAAGACGCCCCGAAACCGGACGCGCCGAAAGACGTTGCGGCAGACACGCAAAAACAGCAGTCGCGCAAAGCCGCCACACCCGCGCCCGCGATGGCGTAACTCCGGCCTCCATCGGCTGCGGTGCAGCCGATGGAAATCAACGCTTGAATAATTACGTAGAGGATTAAAAATGCACTTGCGTATGACAATAGTAGCAGCATTGCTGCTTTCCAGCTTTACAGCCGTCGCCGCTCCGGACGGCGCTACCACAACAACCAGTCCCGGCACGACAACCAGCGCATCGTCCGATAAAAAGGACTGTCCCCCCGGCACTGCTGCCCAAGAAGGCGCGGACGAGGCTATCCGCAAGGCGGAAGAAGAGGCGGAAAAATTCGGCGATAACCTCATCGCCGCCTCTGACCTGCTGGAAAAGTGCATCGGCGCTTTCAGCCTGGCGGGTTTCAGCCTGAACCTGTTCACGGATCTCGGTCTGAGCAGCATCATCGAGCGCCTCAAGAAAGAGATTTGCGCACTCGCCAGCGACCATCTTGGCGATGCCGTCGACTTCATGAACGACCAAATTGATGATGCCATTTGGGGGATCATTGGCGGAGCCGTTGGCGATGCCAGGAATGCTATCGGCAACATTCCTGGGGCAAGTCAAATCCTGCCCACGCCCAACATCCAGACGCCCGGCGTGAATTACAAACAGCCAACCGCGAACAATGCCACAACGACCCCGATTACAATTCCCAGTGCCCCCAGCAATCCTGACCCCGCCGCCGACGATTCCGGCTCTTCCTGGTGGAGCAACATCTGGAAGTAGTCTTACTCGCTTTGGTCATAGCCAAAATTGAACCCCCGCAAGACATGCTCGCGCACACCCGAAAAGATGGGGTAGCCGAACACTTGGCCGTGAATCGTTGCCCGCACAGGTAGCGCCAGGATGACAGGCATCCGCTCCTCAAAATGTGTGTAGAGCGCACTGCGGGTGAGGCGGTTATCCAGCATCGTGGCACATCCCAGCATGACCAGCAGCGGTGCAAGACACAGTACCGCCCTGTCAATCCACGCATGGCGCGATGGCTCGCCCAGCGCAAGCCGCACCACGTAGCAGACCAGTTTGAAGAAATGGACGAACGCGCCCAACAATGAAAACAGCAAGGCCAGGGGCGGCACAATCAAGGTCTTCATGGCATCTTTGGCGGCCTGGTCGTGATCGCGCGCGAGGGTGCTAAACAATTTCAGTTCCCGCTTCGCAACGCAGCGTGCCTCTGCCTGAAAGACTTGCTCAAGAAACTGCTGCGCCGTCGAAGGCGGCGGGAAGGCGCGGATGCAGGAATAGTGCAGTTCTTCCAGAATAATCCTTTGCACCGCAGCGTGGCGCATGAACTCTTGCGCGGACAATTCTGGCGGCAGAGTGCGCAATCTCGGATCATGGGCGGCCAGTTGCCGCTGAAATTCGTAGGTGATTTCCTGTTCGTGTTTTTGGGCGACCGCCGCATTGAACTGCGCCCGGTTGCCGCCCCACCCGTCCGGCACCCTGATACCTTTCTGGCGAAGCTGGTCGACGACACGCTTGCGGTGCCAGACAGGAATGCGGGCAGGATTGCCGCGCCCACGGCTTTGCTCACGTATGCTCTGGGCATAGTCCCGCCAGGCATCGTCTTGCACTTTCCGGCGTTTTGCCCGCTCTTCCCATACGCGCCGATTGCCGTCTTGATACTGCTGCCAGCCCGGCTGGATACCGTCTTGCAAGATTTTCTTGTAGGCATCGAAATGCGCGTTTGCGTCACCCATCTTGGTGAGCGCGGTCTTCAGCATAACCTCTTTGCGCATGTCGGCGCTGAACTTGTCCAACACCAATTCCCCTAGCGCCGCCCCGCCCGCCAGCGGAAAGAATGCCATAAACGCCTTGGCATCCGGTTGTTCAAACGCTTCTTGCTCGATGCCCAAGCCTTCAATGCTGCTCGCCCCGCTCACCAATGCTTGCTGAAGCAAGACCAGGTTTTGCGCGACCTTGCGCTCTTGCGCCGAAGAGCGTTCGACCAGCACATCCACCAGTATTTCCTGGAACAAATACATGCCGAACATGCAGGCAAAGGTGATGGCGACAAGTTTCCCCAAGCCGTCCAGATAACGCGCACTGAACGTTGCGAAGAGGTCAGGAAAGCGGCTTTTCCAGAAGAACAATGCCAGCGCGAAGCCTGACAGCCCGCGCCCCCATCGCTCGATGCTGTGGATTTGTTCCAGGCTTGCGCCGCCGCCGACTACATCCAGCAAGCGCGAATTGAACCCCATCTCGACCAGCAAATACGCGCCTGTGACCAATGCCAGCACACACAACCATGCCGGACGCTTTGAGGGGCGGCGATCACTCTGCATACAGGCGCACTTTCGTCGGCTTGATTTCTTCGGTGTGCAGCGTGCCCTCGGGAATCACAATGCTACCTCCCGTCTGCAGCGGTTTGCGCACAACCGGCGCGGCTTCCGGGGCTGTTTCTACCTTCCGCGTGCGGGCGGTGTTTTTGGGGCGATTGCCTTTCGCCGCGCTCTTTGTCTTCGTCGGCGCTTTTTTCCGCGCTTGTGCCTTCTCTTCCCGCTCGGTCTGCCGCTGCTCGGCTCGCAAATCACGCCGCCCGGATTTCAGCGTGCCATCTTTCCACAGCCAGACTTTTGGCCGATCCGTGTCGGCCTCCATCAGGGCAAGCTGCCCGTCCTCATCCGTCTCCCAGAGCAATTCCCGGTCGCAAGACGTTTTCAGGTCATGGCGATAGACGCCTTCCTTGTTCACGGTCAGTAGCTGGTAGCGGTTGCAATCGGATTTGTAGGTCTGCAAGAGCAGCGCCGTATCGTTTTGCGCCTGCGCGCTGGCAAGCAGCCTCACCCGGTCAAACTTTCCCAGTTCATAGACCTGGAAATACCGCCCGAAGCGAATCGAATACACGCCATTGCCCCCGCGCCGCAACGTGGCCGCGCCTCTTTGGGTTTCCACTTCGGCAAGCTGCGTGCCGAACACTACGTCGGTATCCAGCCCGATTGTGTAGTTGCGGTTTTTCTGGGAAACCGCGCATCCGCATACCATGCAGACCGCCAGCAGGGAAAGACACAAGCTCCGGATGCTACGCATATGTATTGATGTGTTCATGTTTC
>JAFZMK010000211.1 GCA_017553285.1 Rhodocyclaceae bacterium | reverse complement strand
CATTTGGATAACTCCTAGAGTGATTTAAGGGGGAAGCGGATTGCGCCGCTTTTTGTTTGCGAGGCGCTTCCGCCTCTGGCCTCTCTAATGCAAACCCCGTGCCAGTTTTTGCCCGTTGCGAAAATCGCAAAACAATCAATGCCTTGCAGTTTTGCCCAAAATTCCCCCCTTTCCCGCCCGTGTCAAAGCTGTGCCAAATCCCGTGCCAGGTGTGCCAAAAGGTGTGCCAGGAGTGTGCCAAATGTCACGTGGTGTAATATTTTGAGAGGGTACGTTTTTGGGCAGCGGGGGCTGTGATGAATGCGGCGCGGACAGGCGGCGGGGCGCGCCTGCATATTTATGTATGCGGCGGGGCGGTGCATCTGCCCGCTGCGCGCCTTGCGGTTCCAGAAGGGCTGGGTGCGCGCATGGACTTGACTACATATGGATGAGAAGCCATACTCGTGGCATGACTTGGCAAGTTCTCTTCCACGACGAATTCAAACAGGAGTTTGATGCCTGGGAGAAGTCGCTGCGGATTGAGTTGGTCGCGTTGTCCAAGCTGCTGGCGCAAGAAGGTCCCGCTTTGGGGCGTCCTTGGGTGGATACGCTGAACGGCTCGCGCTACGCCAACATGAAGGAGCTGCGCTTTTCGTGGCGGGGCGCGCCGTGGCGAGTGGCATTTGCCTTTGATCCGCAGCGGCAGGCGGTTTTACTGGTCGGCGGCACAAAAAGCGGCGTAAGCCAGCGGCGCTTTTACGCGCGGCTGATTCACACTGCTGATGCGCGCTATGGCAAACATCTCGAATCCTTGAAGAAGGGGGCTGAAAATGGGAACAGTGTCACTTGATGAAATCATGGCTTCCTTTTCGGAAGAGGACAGAAAACGCATCGAAGCGCGTGCTGCCGAACTCGTCACACTGCACGAGCTGCGCATGGCGGTGCAAAAAACGCAAAAACAGATGGCGCAGACCCTCGGCGTGCGCCAAGACACCATCTCGCGGCTGGAAAACCGCAGCGACATGCTGCTCTCTACCCTGCGCCGCTATGTGGAAGGCATGGGCGGCACGCTGGAATTGGTGGCGCAATTTCCCGACCGCCCGCCGATGGTAATTCACCGGCTGGGCGAGGCGGCGGCGCACTCTACCTGACCCGAAGCAACGGCAAACCGCGCCGCGCCCGGGGCGCGTCCATTGCCCGCATCGTGCGAGGGGTATGGGCGGCGGGAAAAACGGCGCTGGCGGCGGGCGGTTATGGGGCGTTGTCTGCTGCGAGCGCTTTTACAAATACTTTGGAGCAGCGTTGGTAGTTGTAGAGTTCGCGTTTTTGTTGCGGCAGGCGCTCGGGGGTGGAGGGGGTGAAGCCGCGTTCCAGAAACCAGTGGGCGGTGCGGGTGGTGAGTACGAACAGGTGGCGCAGGCCACGGGCGCGCGCTTGCGCTTCGAGGCGCGCAAGCAGTTGTTCGCCCAAGCCGGCGCGGCGGTGTTCGGGGGCGACGGCGAGACAGGCGAGTTCGGCGGCGTTGTCTTCGCTGAACGGGTAGAGCGCGGCACAGCCGACCAGTACGCCGTCGTCTTCGATGAGCGTGAAGCGGTCGATTTCTTGTTCCAGCAGGTCGCGGCTGCGGCGCACCAGCGTGCCGTCGGCTTCCATCGGGGCAATCAGGGCTATCAGGGCACCGATGTCTTCTGCGCTGGCCTGGCGCAGGCAGAACAACGGCTCGCGCGAGAGCATGGTGCCAACACCGGCACGGGTGAAAAATTCCAGCAGCAGCGCGCCGTCGACGTTCTGGTCAATGAGGTGGGCGCGGCTCACACCTTTGCGCACGGCGTCAATGGCGTGCGGCAGGCTGCGGGCGATGTGCTCGTGCAGGGCGGGCGCTTCGTGCAGGCGGGCTTCGGCTTGCGGGGCGGTGATGGCGTGGATGAGGTTGCCTTGGGCGTCCGTCAGCCCGGGGGCGTCGCAGAGGAAAATCAGTTTTTCGGCACGCACGGCGACGGCAACGGCGCTGGCGACTTCTTCCAGCGCGAGGTTGAAGAGTTCGCCTGCGGGCGAGGCGGCCAGCGTGCTGATGAGTACGACGTTTTCCTGTTCCAGGTCGGCACGGATTTCTTCGGCAATGATTTTGCGCACGGTGCCGGTGTATTGGTGGTCGATGCCGTCGATGACACCCAGCGGGCGGGCGGTGATGAAGTTGCCGCCGGTCACGCGCATGTGCGCACCTGCCATGGGTGTGTTGGGCAGCCCTTGCGAGAGCAGGGCTTCGAGTTCGATGCGCACCGTGCCGGTGGCGGCCTTGACGCATTCGAGCGCGGCGGCGTCGGTGATGCGCACGTTGTGGTGAAACTGCGCGTGCAGCCCCCGGCGCGCCATCTCGGCGTCAATCTGCGCGCGCGCGCCATGTACCAGTACCAGCCGGATGCCGAGCGCGGCGAGCAGGTTGCAGTCGTAGGCGAGACTTTGCGCTTGCTGGCTGTTGGCGAGCACTTCGCCGCCAAAGGCAATCACGAAGGTGCGCCCGCTGAAGGCGTGGATGTAGGGGGCGGCGGCGCGCACCCAGGCGACGAATTTGTCGGCTTCGTTTTGCGGCAGGTGTATGAGCGATTGTGTGTTGAGCGAAGGCATCAGCCGTCTCCCCAAAGCGCCGCAGCCGCAGCCAGTGCGGCAATGGCGGCAGTTTCCGTGCGCAGGATGCGGCTGCCCAGCCCGATGGGCTGGCAGTGCATGTGCCTGCATTGAGCGTATTCTTCCGGCGACCAGCCGCCTTCCGGCCCGATGAGCAGGCGCACGGTTTCATTCGGCGCGGGGGCGGGCTGGCGGGAGAGGCGCACGCTGTCTTTATCCAGCGCGCAAATCCATTTGCGCGCTTGGGCGTGGGCGGTGAGAAATTCGTCCAGCGTGGTGAGCGGGGCGATTTCGGGCACGCGGTTGCGCCCGCATTGTTCGCAGGCGGCAATGGCAATCTGGCGCCAGTGCGCGAGGCGCTTT
>JAFZMK010000210.1 GCA_017553285.1 Rhodocyclaceae bacterium | reverse complement strand
TCCGGCGGCGAGCTGCCCGCGATGGTGCTGCTCGATGCTGTCATCCGCCAGTTGCCCGGCGCGCTCAACGATGCGGCCTCGGCGCAGGAAGATTCCTTCGTCGACGGTCTGCTCGATTGTCCGCATTACACCCGCCCGGAACAGTGGCAGGGCATGGAAGTGCCTGCCGTGCTGCGTTCGGGCGATCACGCCGCCATTGCCCGCTGGCGGCGGCAGCAAAGTCTGGGGCGCACCTGGCTGCGCCGCCCGGATTTGCTCGCCCGTGTTGCACTGGGCAAAACCGAACACGCCCTGCTGGAATCGTTCCGGCAGGAAATTCCCGTGGCGGCTGCCGCCGCCGCTTTGTAAAAACCATGTGCATCAGGTACGCCTGCGCTGCCATGAACAAGGAGAACCTCCATCATGAATCTGATTGAACAACTGGAACAGGAAGAAATCGCCCGCCTCACCGCGAATCGCAAGATTCCCGATTTTCAGCCCGGTGACACCGTCGTCGTGCAGGCGAAAGTGAAAGAAGGCAACCGCGAGCGTTTGCAGGCGTATGAAGGCGTGGTGATTGCCAAGCGCAACCGTGGTCTCAATTCCTCGTTCATCGTGCGCAAGATTTCCTCGGGCGAGGGCGTTGAGCGTACCTTCCAGACCTACTCCCCGCTCATTGGCGGCATTGAAGTCAAACGCCGTGGCGACGTGCGTCGCGCCAAGCTCTACTACCTGCGCAGTCGCTCCGGCAAGTCTGCCCGCATCAAGGAAAACCTGAACTACAAAGACCGCAGCGAGCAGAAGTAACCCTCTGGCGGGCTGCGCGCCCGCCTGTGTTTTCCCGCAGCGCGGCGATCGTTTTACGAAGGCTGCGCTGTTTGTCGTTGCGGCTGGCAAAGCGTTCTGCGCGAACGCAGTTGCCAGCGCGCGGTGTCCGCCCCGTCTCAGGTAAGGATGATTATGGCCAGCGAAAAATCCACGAAAGCAGCAAGCAAAAAAGCAAGTGTGAAGACTGAACCGTCCACGGCGGACAAAATGGCCGAAAAATCCACCAAAGCCGTGGCCAAAAAGACCAGCAAGGCCGCCAAAGCGCCTGCTGCTGTCAAGCCCGTGCCGAAAACCCGCACTGCGCGCAGCAAAGTAAAAGCGCAGGAAGCGGCTGCCGAAGCCGTGGAAGCGACGCCGCGCAAGTCCGCAAAAGCCGCTGCGGCGACCAAGGAAGAAGCGAAACCGAAAAAAGCGGTCACGAAAAAGGCTGCCGCCAGCAAGGCTGCCGCCAGCAAAGCCGCCGCCAGCAAAGCCGCCGCGCCGGAAGCCAAAAAAACCGCCAAAGCGTCCGCGCCCAAAACCGTGAAAAAATCTGCGACAAAAGCCGAAGCCAGCCCGGAAGCGGCAGCAGAAAAACCGGCTAAAGCCGCCAAAACCACCAAGGCCGCCAAAGCGGAAGCGAAACCGGCGCAAAAAGCGGCAGCAGCGAAGAAAGCACCGGCGAAGAAAGCGGCGACCAAAACGCCCGCTGCCAAAGCAACTGCCGCGCCGGAAGCCGAGAAAAAGGCGCCCGCGAAGGGCAAATCCGCCGCCAAACCCGGGCGCAAACCCCGTGGCAAAGGCAAGGAACCGCCGCCGCCGCCGCCGACACCGGTGGATAACGAAATGCGCAAAACGCGCTTCAAAGCCCTCATTGCCCTGGGCAAAGAGCGCGGCTACCTCACCTACGCCGAAATCAGCGACCACCTGCCTGACGACGTTGCCGAAGCCGAACAGATTGAAAGCATCATCGGCACCTTCAGCACCATGGGCATTCAGGTGTTTGACGTCGCGCCCGCCGCCGAAGACCTGCTGATGACGGACAACGTCGCCAGCAACGTCGACGAAGACGTTGCCGAAGAAGAAGCCGAGCAGGCACTGTCCTCGGTCGACTCCGAATTTGGCCGCACCACCGACCCCGTGCGCATGTACATGCGCGAAATGGGCACGGTGGATTTGCTCACCCGCGAAGACGAAATCAACATCGCCAAGCGCATTGAAGAAGGGCTGCGCCACATGGTGCAAGCCATTTCCGCCTGCCCCACCACGATTGCCGAAATGCTCGAAACGGTCGATCGCATCGCCCGTGACGAACTGCGCATTGACGAATTTGTCGACGGCTTGGTCGACCCTGTTGACCTCTCGGGCGAAGCCGTTGCCGAAGAAACCGAAGCCGACGACGCTCAGCAAGACGACAGCGACGACCTCACCAACGTCGACGAAGGCGACGAAGACGCTGACGACACCGATGACGAAGGCGACGAGACCGTCGCCGCTGGCGAAGAAAGTAGCGATGACGACGAAGACGACGAGGACGACGAAGACGCCCGCTCGCGCAAGGAAGCTGCCGCCAACGCCGCCAGCCTGCTCAAGCTCAAAACCGAAGCCCTCGAGCGTTTCGCCCGCATCCGCCACCTCTACGGCGAGAAAATGGAAGCGCTCGCCGCGCGTGGCTCGCGTGATGCCACCTACCGTCGGCTTCAGCAAGAAATTCTCGACGAACTCTACAACATCCGCTTCACCGCCAAAACCATCGAACGCCTCTGCGACACCGTCCGTTCCATGGTCGAACAAGTGCGCAATCACGAACGGCATGTTGCCAAACTCTGCGTCGACCGTGCCGGCATGGTACGCAAGCATTTCATTCAATCCTTCCCCGGCAACGAAACCAACCTCGACTGGCTGGGCGACGAAATCGCCCGCGCCAAAGGCAACACCGACGGCCTTCAGCGCGTCCTGCCCGCCGTCATGGAAACCCAGCAAAAGCTCGTCGACTTGCAGGAATACATCGGCCTGCCGCTGAAAGAACTCAAAGACATCAACAAACAGATGATTACCGGCGAGGCCAAAATGCGCACGGCCAAGCGCGAAATGATTGAAGCCAACCTGCGTCTGGTCATCTCCATTGCCAAAAAATACACCAACCGTGGTCTGCAATTCCTCGACCTCATTCAGGAAGGCAACATCGGCCTCATGAAAGCCGTCGACAAATTTGAATACCGGCGCGGCTTCAAGTTTTCCACCTACGCCACCTGGTGGATTCGTCAGGCGATTACCCGCTCCATTGCCGACCAGGCGCGCACCATCCGCATACCGGTGCACATGATTGAAACCATCAACAAGATGAACCGCATCAGTCGCCAGATTCTTCAGGAAACGGGTCAAGAGCCGGACCCCGCCACGCTCGCCGAGCGCATGGAAATGCCTGAAGACAAGATTCGCAAAATCATGAAAATTTCCAAGGAACCCATTTCCATGGAAACGCCCATTGGCGACGATGACGACTCGCACCTTGGCGACTTCATCGAAGACAACACCACGCTCGCCCCCGCAGACGCCGCCATGGCCGCCAGCCTGAGGGACGCCACCAACGAAGTGCTCGACTCGCTCACCCTGCGCGAAGCCAAAGTGTTGCGGATGCGTTTTGGCATTGAAATGAACACCGACCACACGCTGGAAGAAGTCGGCAAACAATTCGACGTCACCCGCGAACGCATCCGCCAGATCGAAGCCAAGGCGCTACGCAAGTTGCGCCACCCCTCGCGCAGCGAACGCCTGCGCAGCTTTCTGGACACCGAAAGCTGACGCGCGCGCACCGCAACCCGTCTTCTCTCTCTCGGGCCTATAGCTCAGTTGGTTAGAGCAGGCGACTCATAATCGCTTGGTCGCGGGTTCAAGTCCTGCTGGGCCCACCATCCCCACCCCGCCTTCGCGCAACCGCGCCGGAGGCGGGG
>JAFZMK010000004.1 GCA_017553285.1 Rhodocyclaceae bacterium | reverse complement strand
TTGTTCGGTGGCGTTGCGGTCGAGCGCGTTGAGCGGGTCGACGGGCTGCTTCTGGCGGGTTTGCCCCAAACGGGTTAGCGCGCGCTGCGCCTGGGTGACAAAGCTGGCGTCCGGCGCTTTCTTTTGCAGCCCGGCGTGGATGAGCAGCAGGCTGGCGGCAAATTCCAGCGCCAGATCCGGCGAGATGGCGTAGCCGTCCTGACGTTCGGCAGCCAGAAAGAGCGCCAGCCCGTCCAGGTAAGTATCAAGGTCGGGACGGGCGGCGCGGCGCACGCGCTCGGCAAAGAGGGGAAATTCGTCGTGCAGGCGCTGGTTGTTGTTGTCCTGACAGTGGGCTTCCCAGAGCGGTTCGAGACGGGTGAGGTCTTCGGTGAGCGCGCTGAGCAAATCCGTGCTGGCGGCGGCGGCGGTGGAAATGGGCGGTGCTGCCTCCTGCCAGTCGGCAAGCTGCCAGCGGCGGTGCACGGCTTGTTGCAGTTCGGTGCGCAGCGGCAGGTGCAGGACGCGGTAGAGCATCTCGCGCAGCAGGCGGCGGGGAATGTCGTCGGAGAGATTGGCGCCGCGACGCAATTGGCGCTCCAGCGTGGCGCACAGGCGCTTGATGCTGTCGGTCAGTTCCAGATCGCCATGCGCCAGCCCTTCGAGCATGGCTTGCGCGGCTTGCCACAGCGCGCTCTCGGGCGTTTGCTTGTGCAACTCTTCGAGCTGGCGGGCAGCATCACACATGGCGTCGATGCTGGACAGGCGCTGTTCGGAATTGGTCTCGCGCAGCACCACCAGCAGCGCGCGCTGAAAGAGGGTGAGCAGCGCTTGCGTGGGCGCGCTGGCCGCTTGCTGCTCGGCAGGCGAAATGTGGCGACGGGCGGGCAGGTCAGCAGGCGAGAGCGGCGTGGGGTAAAACAGCTCTTCGGCATCGACCGAAGCGCCAGCGGCGGCGCGCAGTTCGGTGTACAACGGCAGCAGACGCAAGGGGCGGTCGGGCTGACCGGCGAGCAATTCGTCAATATAGTTGCGGGTAGCGTTGATGGCCTCCCCCAGCAGACGGTGGGCGTTTTCGTCTTGCAGCAGCGCGGCATCCGAGAGCAGCGGCAGGCAGGCGCCGAGAAATTGCGCCAGCGCTTCAAAGCCGACCAGTACCAGCGCGCCGCTGACCTGTTCGAGATGCTGGTGGATGTCGGCAGCTTCTTCCGGACCGGGCGGCGTCGTCTGGCCGAGCAGGCGAGCAGCGGCGTCAAGGGCGTTTTCCAGTTCGCTTTGCACCCAGGTCAGCGGGGCGATGTCGGGACGGGTGGATTCGGCCATGGGTCGGAGTCTCTTGCGGCGGTGGGCTTACAGGCGGAAGCGGGCGGTGGCGGTGTTGAGTTCGACGGCCAGACGCACCAGCGTTTCCAGCGCGGCGGTGGTTTCGCGGGCGCGGTCGGTGGTCTGGGTGAGCAGCGGCAACATGCCGTTCATTTCACGGGCGGCTTGCTGCGTGTGGTTGGCGCGCGCGCGCATGGAGTCACTCAGCGCGCCGATGATGGAGAGCGTGTCGCGGGAGGTTTGGTCGATTTCGGTCAGCGCTTCGCCCGCGCTGTGCGCCAGTTCGCTGGAACGAATCACCTGCGTGGTGGCGGCATCCATGGCGGCCATGGCATCGCGCGCATTGTTTTGCGCAATGTCGGCAATGGCGCTGATGCGCTCGCCCGCCTGCCGGGCGCGGCGGGCGAGTTCCTGAATGTCGGCAGCCACCAGGGAGGCACCCTGACCACTGGCTGCCTGCATTCCGGCGTTGATGGCGAGATCATTGACCTGATCGGCAAGCTGCGCGACCAGTTCGACAATTTCGCTGGTCTCTTGCGACGATTCGCCCAGCCGCTTGAGGTGACGGGCGGTTTGCTGGATGTGACGGCGCAGTTCCGTCATGCCGGTGATGCTGTTTTTGACCGCCTCGGCACCACGCAGCGCGGCAGCCTGCGCGGTTTGCGCCGCCTGTGCTGCGCGCCCGCCGGCGACGGTTGCCGTCTGCATGGTCTCGGCGGCCTGGTTGAGCGCCTGCACCGAGCCGCGAATCTGAGCGCCTTGCTGCCCGGCAGCTTTCAGCAGACTGCTGGCTGCCGTTTGCGTGATGCTGGTGGCTTGTCCAAGCTGACCGGCAACGCCGTGAATGTGGCGCACCAGCAAGGCGAGTTCTTCGATGGTGTAGTTGATGAGGTCGGCAATCACGCCGGTGATGTTTTCCGTGACCGTGGCGCGCACGGTCAAATCCCCATCGGCCAGCGCATCGAGTTCGCGCATCAGGCGGCGGATGGCTTGCTGGATGTCGTCATCCGCAGCGGCAGGCGGCGGCGCGGGCGGGGCGTCTTCTTCGTCTGGCACCACGGCAGGCGAGGGGGAAGCGGCAAACGCCGCCAGCGGCTGCATGATGCCGGTCGATGAAAAGGCAATCAGCCCCACCACCGCCAGCACGCCTACGCACGCCCAGAAGGCCGAGACGAACTGCGTGAGCAAAATGAACAGCACCAGCGCGCAGCCGCCCTGCACACCCAGGCGCACGTCCTGACGGGTCAGCAGCGAACGCGACAGGCGCATCATGCGGCGGCCTCCTGCACCCGCACGGCGGCGGCAGATTCGACAAAGTGCGGGTGATTGACCAGCGAGGCGATGTCCACCTGCTGCCAGAGGTCGTCCGAACTATCCTGCCAGTGTTCGCAAATCCACGGCGAGAGCGCCGGGCGCGGCGGGGCGCGGTGGAAGCGTTCTGCCGAAAGGATGCCGTCGATACGCTCGAAGAGCAGCGCGGCGTGCAACTGGCGTTCGGGCGAAAACAGCAGCAGGCGCGAGGAAGGGCCAATGGGCGTGGCATCAAAACCGTGGAAGCGGGAAAAATCAATCACGCTGTACAACTGCCCGCGCACCGCCGCCAGCCCGGCGAACCAGTCGCACGAAAACGGCACCGGCACAATCAGCGGCACCGGAATAATCTGACCGGTATCCGCAGGCAGGAACAGCCAGCGCTGGTCGTGCGCGCCCGCGCCCAGAAAGGCGCTGGCAGCAGCCGACGTGGCGGCAGAAGAGGGGGAAGTTTTGCGTGGCGGCGTCATGCTGGGCTTTCGGCGTTGTTGACAAGGTTGCGGATGCTGGCAAGCAGGCGTTTGGCCGTCAGCGGTTTGACCAGATAGGCGCGCGCGCCCTGGCGCAAGCCCCAGATGCGGTCGACTTCTTCGCCCTTGCCCGAATAGATGATGATGGGAATGCCCTTGGTGGCAGGATGGCGCGAGATGGTGCGCGTGGCCTCAAAGCCGTTGGTTTGCGGCATGACCACGTCCATGAGGATGACATCGGGACGCTCGCTGCGGCTCAGCTCGATGGCTTGCGCGCCATCGCAGGCTTCGATGACCTCAAAGCCTTCGTGGCGCAGAATTTGCGCCAGCGCCAGACGTTCCGTGGCCGAATCGTCTGCGATGAGGATTCTCCGCGCCGCTTTCATGCGTGCCATCGCTTGTTGCTATCCTGCTCAGGAAGCCACCCGCAGGCGCGCCGCATGTTGCGCCACCACGGCCAGCAGCCCTTCGCGGGTAAAGGGCTTGGTGAGATATTCGTCGGAACCGGCAAGACGCCCACGGGCGCGGTCAAACAAGCCATCGCGCGAGCTGAGCATGATCACCGGCGCATCGGCAAAGCGCGGGTTTTTCTTTACCAGCGCGCAGGTTTGATAGCCATCGAGATGCGGCATCATGATGTCTACAAAAATGAGATCCGGCTGGTGTTCGGCGATTTTCCCCAGGGCATCAAAGCCGTTTTCCGCCAAAATGACTTCGCAGCCTGCCGCCGAGAGAAAAATCTCGGCGCTGCGCCGAATCGTGTTGCTGTCGTCGATCACCATCACCTTGAGCGCCGACAAATCCATATCCGCCATGATTGCCGTCCTTTCAGAAAGCCGGAATAGAAAGTAGTCCGTTATGTTACCGTATTTGTCCCGCCCTGTTTGCCTTTGCTGCCCATGAATGCGCGCCTTTTGCCTGCCCGTGGTCTGTACGCAATCACGCCCGACACTGCCGATACGGTTTTGCTGCTGGCGCGCTGCCGCGCCTTGCTCCATTGCGCGCACCCGCCCGCGCTTTTGCAATACCGCAACAAATGTCTGCCCAAAGACGAACAATGGGCGCAGGCGCGCGCCGTACAGGCGGTTTGCCGCGCCGCGAACGTGCCCTTTATCGTCAATGACTCGCTGGAGATGGCGCTGGCGCTGGATGCGGACGGTCTGCATCTGGGGCAGGAAGACGGCGATTTGGCCGCCGCCCGCGCCGCCTTGGGCACAAACCGCATTCTGGGCGCGACCTGCCACGACTCCTGCCAACTGGCGCAACAGGCCGCCGCCGCTGGCGCGGATTATCTGGCGTTTGGCGCGTTTTTCCCTTCCCCTAGCAAACCCGCCGCACGTCGTGCGTCGATAGACGTTTTGCGCACCGCGCACGCGCGTTTTGCGCACCTGCCGCTGGTTGCCATTGGCGGCATCACGGCAGAAAACGCCGCCCCGCTGCTGGATGCGGGCGCGCACTGGCTGGCGGTGATTGGTGACCTGTTTGACGCCGACGACATTGCCGCGCGTGCCGCGCACTATGCAGCGCGGTTTGCAGCGCGCACTTGCGGGAGTTTGGCGGCAACAAAGGCGGCGACCAGCAGCGGGGGCAGATAGGTGAGCGGGAAACAGAGCAGCAAAATTGCGACTACGGCGAGCGGTTTGCGCACGATGCGGGCATAGAGGGCGGCGGCGAGGATGGCGACGGCAAAATTGCCGTCCATGCCAACCACCTGCGCGAAAGCGTAGCCGAGTGCGGCGCTGGAAAAAATCAGCGGAAAAATGGCACCGCCGCGCCAGCCCAGTTCAATGCAGACGCTGACCAGCACGAGCTTGACGGCAGCGACGAGGACAAGCTGCGCGGGCGGCAAGCTCTGCCAGACGTGCATCAGTTCGTGCAACTGCTGTTCGCCCGAAAAGATGCTCAGCGGCAGCCAGCAGGCGCACACGGCAACCGCCACCGCCGCCAGCGTGGTGCGCAACAATACGCGCGCGGCGAGCTTGTGCGCCAACGCCTGCGCCAGATGTTGCGCGCTGCGGTAAAAAAGGGCGCCCGCCATGCCAATGAGCAGCAGCGGCACAAACCATTTCCACTGCGCCCAGCCGATGGCGTGATGGGCATCAAAGCGCGGCAGCCCCACGTGCACGGCAAACACGCGCCCCAGCAGGTAGAACGCGGCAAACGCACCGGCTACGCCCGCGCCGTAGAGCAGGATGCGGGTGCGTTTGTCGGCCAGTTGCTGCCGCCAGCTTTGCCCGCTTTCGGGTTCCAGATCGTGCACGATGCCGAACAACGGCGCCTGAAAAATGACCCCCAGCGTGGCGACAAAACCGGCTTCGGTCAGCGCGGCGAGTTGTTCGCCCTGGTATTTCATCCGGTCGCCAATCCAGTAACACAGCCCGGCGACGAGACCAGACAAGCCCGCCTCGGGGCCGATGACGCCGCCAAAAATCAGCGGCAAAACGGCAGCGATGGCGATGATGTGCAGGCGGTTGTACGGGTACGCGCCTTCGCGCTGGATGCGGGCGAAGACTTCTTCCATGTTTTCCGGCAACACACCGTGGCGGCGCTGCCAGAGGCCAATCAGCACGCCGCCAGCGAGACAAATCAACAGCGCGTAGAGCTGAAACGCTGCGCTGTATGGCGCGACGCCCAGCGCCGCAGGCAGGTCTTGCCACAACAGACCTGTGCCGA
>JAFZMK010000022.1 GCA_017553285.1 Rhodocyclaceae bacterium | reverse complement strand
CATTTGCGGCACATCAATAACACCATTGGCGTCTCTCACCTGCGCCAGCGTGCTGGCATCCGGCAGCAGCTCCACAAAATCAAAACGGCGGCGCAAGGCCGTATCCAGCAGCGCCAGCGAGCGGTCTGCCGTGTTCATCGTACCGATGATGTCCACGTTGGCGGGCACTGAGAACTTCTTTTGCGAATAAGGCAACGTTACTTCCAAAGCGTTTGGGGCGCCTTCGCGCTTGTCCGGCTCAATCAGGGTAATCAGCTCGCCAAAAATCTTGCTGATGTTGCCTCGGTTGATTTCGTCAATCACCATCGCAAACCGCTGCTCAGGTTCTTCCCGCGCCTGCTCGCACAACTCCTTGAATACGCCCGCGCGGATTTCGTAGCGCACTTCGCCTGTGCCGCTCTTGTCGTTCAAAACGGGGCGCAAACCTTCCACGAACTCTTCGTAGCCGTAGGACTGATGGAAGGTGACGAAGCGATAACGCGGGTTTTCTTCCTTGCCATCCACGTAGCCATAATTTTTCTTGAGTTCTTTCTCAATCACAGTGTAGGTTTTGCCCGTGCCGGGCGGACCGTAGTAGATGCGATTGAGGCAGGTATCGGGGGCGGCAGATCCGCTGGCGCTGGTCTGGTTCTTCTGACTCTGCGATGCTTTCTTCATCTTCCCCCACACCTGCTGCCAAAATTCCAGAATGTCCACATCTTTAGGTCGTCGCTCCAACACGGCTTTTTGTAAGTTAGCCATGCTTTGGTTCACATTGCCACCTGTGTACGCAGCCAGCGCTTCGGGCTTGAAGATATTTACCATGATAGGATGCTGCCGGTTCTGATAGAGGGAAGCAATCTTCCACTTAACGCTCGGCCACAGGTGTTCGATAGTATCAATGTCGTCAAGTTTGCCTTCGCTTGCGAAGTTCGCTATCTGTACGATGCTGTCGCGCACTTTCTCGAAGGCTTTGTCGGCGTTTGCTCCGAGTGATTTGTTCCAGACGTGCGTTTCCGAATGAGGATGATTGGGTGTCTTCGCGTTGGGAGTGCGCGCATACACGCCAAACTTGATTGCTTCACCGCCCAGAATGCTGCCAAGCTCTTTGAGGCGCTGTTCGAGCCAATAGGTGAAAGTGTCCTTTGAACCGACCTTGATGTATTCATCCAGCGTCATCGTCGCCAGCCGTTCTTTCGGCCACTTTTGCAGAAATTCATCCCACAGTTTGTATTGCGCTTGAATAGAAGTATCGTTCATTTCCGTATTTCCTCAATGTTTTCCCGGCGCACCGCCGGTTATTTCAGGGCGATGGTGAGCACGGGCATTTCTTGCACTTGGAACATGCGGGGGCGGCCTGCGCGATGCGCCGCCCTCACTGCCCGCTTGGGTCGCGCACAAGTTGCCCTTGCGCGCCCCGCGCATCGCCCTGCCCGGCGCAGGCGGCTTCAATGCGCGCCAGTTGCACGGCGCGGTGCAGGCGCTGTTGCAGCACCTGCATGTCGGGGATATGCGCCAGATATTCCGCTACGCGGATGTTGGAGGCTTCCAGATCCATCAATTCCACCTGTTCGGCGTCTTTGGAGGCACACAGTATCAGACCGATGGGCGCTTCTTCGCCCGGCGCGCGTTCGTGCTGTTCCAGCCAGCGCAGGTAAAACTCCATTTGCCCTTTGTGCGCGGGCTGGAATTTTTCCAGTTTCAGTTCCACGGCGACCAGCCGCCGCAAATGCCGATGGTAAAACAGCAGGTCAAGGTAAAAGTCGTCTGCGCCAACACTGATGCGTTTTTGCCGCGCGACAAAGGCAAAGCCGGCGCCAAGCTCCAGCAGGAAATGTTCCATTTCGCGCAGAATGGCGGTTTCCAGATCTCTTTCGCTGTAGCCGTGTGGCAGGCCGAGAAATTCCAGCATATACGGGTCACGGAAAACCATGTCGGGCGTCATTTGCCCACCTGCGCGCAACTGGCTGATTTCGGCGCGCACGACTTCTTCCGGCTGTTTGGCTATGGCGGTGCGCAAATAAAGCTGGCTGGCGATGCGTTCGCGCAGCGTGCGCACGCTCCAGCGTTCCACGCGGCAGAGTTCGGCGTAGTATTCGCGCTCAAGCGGCTGGCGCAGCGGCAATATCTCGATGAAGTGGCTCCACGTCAATTGTTGCGACAGTGTCGCAACAATTGCTTCGTCAGGGAATGCTTCGGCAAACTTGACCATGCGCGCCAGATTCCGCGCGCTAAACCCCTGCCCGTAGTCCCGCACCAATTTTGCCGACAGTGTCGGCAAAATTTCCTCCCCGTAGCCCGCGCGCTGCCCGCGCAGCACTTCGGCGCTGATGCGCTGCCCTCACTGCCCGCTTTGCTCGCGCACGACGCGCCCTTGCGCGCCCCGCGCATCGCCCTGCCCGGCGCAGGCGGCTTCGATTCTTGCCAGGGCTTCGCGGCATAGTGCGCCGCCGCTGCGTGCTTTTTGCAGAATCAGGGTGTTGAGGTGATGATGCAGAAAGCGGGGGGCGAGTTTGGGGTGGGCGGTGAATTGGCGGGCGGTGGAATCCAGTCCGTGCAGTTTGTCGCCCATGCGGTTCATGGCGCACAGCAGCGCGCCGTCGTAAAAATCGCGCACGCCTTCGGCAAACGCTTTCGGCCAGCGCGATTCCTGCAAGGCGAGCACAAATTCGTTGCGTTTGACCCAGTACAAATCTTCGCGCCCGCTCAAGAGCGCCGACATCATGATTTCGCGCTGCCATTCCTGACGGTCGGGGATGCTCATGGCGTCCAGCGCGCCTTCCATTTCGGCTTCGCGGCGGGCGAGAAAATCGCGCAGGACGGGGGCAAATTCCGCGTCCAGCAAGGTAGCGCGGTTCATGTAGAGGGTAATTTGCCGGATGAAACGGTGGCGTACTTCGTCGCTCAAT
>JAFZMK010000021.1 GCA_017553285.1 Rhodocyclaceae bacterium | reverse complement strand
CATACAGGTCTTGCGCTACGGCAACGCCCGCGAGCTGACCCTCGGCCTCGAAGTCGTGCTCGCCGACGGGCAAATCTGGGACGGACTGCGCGCCCTGCGCAAAGACAATACCGGCTACGACCTCAAACAGCTTTTCATCGGTGCCGAAGGCACGCTAGGCATCCTCACCGCCGCCGTGCTCAAACTCCACCCGCTGCCTGCCGCACGCGCCGCCGGCTGGTTCGCGCTGGAAAGTCCGTCCGCCGCCATCGCCCTGCTGCACTTTTTGCGCGAACGTTTTCTTGACCGCATCAGCGCCTTTGAACTCATCGGGCAAAGCGCGCTGGAACTGGTCGCCCGCCACATCCCCCGCACCCGCCCACCCTTTTCGCCCGACGCGCACCCCTGGTCGGTGTATCTGGAACTGGCAGACAGCGGCGAAGCGGCCACGCTTGCCGAACACCTCACCACCGCCAGCGCCGAAGCCTTCGAGCGCCGCCTCATTCTGGACGCCGCCCTGCCCGACACCCTCGCCGGCATGGACGCCCTGCGCGCGCTGCGCGAAAACATTTCTGAGGCGCAAAAAATCGAAGGCATCAGCATCAAGCACGACCTCTCGCTGCCCATCAGCCGCATCCCCGCCTTTCTGGACGCAGCCAGCCAAATGCTGCGCGCACGCTGGCCGCAAGTGCGCATCGTCTGCTTCGGGCATCTTGGCGACGGCAATCTGCACTACAACCTCTCGCTACCCGCCCCCGCAGACAATGCCGGCTTCATCGCCCAAAGCAACGCCGTCAGCGAAGCCGTCCACGACCTCGTGCACACGCATCACGGCTCCATTTCCGCCGAACACGGTCTGGGACAACTCAAACGCCACGCCCTCACCCGCTACAAATCCCCGCTGGAACGCTCACTGATGCGCCAACTCAAACAAACCCTCGACCCGCACAACCTGATGAACCCCGGCAAAGTCCTGCCGGACGAGTAATCCGCGCGCATCCCGCCGCAAAATGCTTGCAAAGCGCTGCCAGCGCGCTATGCTTGCCAGCACATTGACAACACAAACAAAGGGGGCAACATGAGTGCATTGACCGTGCGCGGCCTGAGCGACGAAACACACCGCGCCCTGAAACTGCGCGCCCAACAAAACGGGCGCAGCGTAGCCGCCGAAGTACGCCGCATCATCGCGCAAGCGGTGCAGCCATTGGAAGAGCCAAGAAACCTGGGCAACATGCTGCACGCCATCAGCCAGCGCAACGGCGTCACCAATGAAGACCACGAGGCGCTGGTGCAGGCGCTAGACGAAGTGGATCAGCCAATCGCATAACCTGTAATGTTTGAAGAAAGGAGCGGAACATGACAACGACCATGACAGTCGCCGGGCAAGTCACCATCCCGGAGAGCGTGCGCGCAGCAGCAGGGCTGGAACCCGGCACGCCGCTGGAAGTGAGCGCCACCGAGGGCGGCGTACTCATCAAGCAGGTGAAAAAACGCCGCCCGCTGACGCGGGAGCAGATTGAAGCTGTGCAAGAAATCGCGCGCCGTTCCTCCGCATTCCCTTGGCGTTCCACCGATGAGTTCATGGCGTTTATACGTGGGGATGATGACTGATGTTTGTTGACGCCAATGTAATCATTGACATCCTCAATAACGATGAGGTTTGGGGAGACTGGTCGATCGCAAAGTTGCAGGAGTGTTCCGCAAGCCATGACCTTGTTATCAACCCCATTATTTATGCAGAACTTGCCGCGAGATACGCCACGGCAGAAGAACTGGACAAAATGATGGAAGGTATCGAACTGGAAATTGTTGACCTGCCCAAGGAAGCGGCATTTCTTGCGGGCAAGGCGTTTGCGCAATACCGCAAGAGCGGCGGGACGAAAACGAATGTGTTAAGCGATTTTTTCATTGGCGCGCACGCCAAGGTGGTCGGCGTGCCCATCCTCACACGGGACGTGCGGCGCTACCGCCGCTATTTTCCGGACGTTCCCCTGATTGCGCCGACGGCGCAGTAAGCCGCCGGGCGGGGAGTCATCCATTTGTGGGAATAACGGCGCGACACGGGCGAGAAATTCAGACCCACGCCGCTTCAACAGCGTTTTACGCGAAACACGCTTTCAAACGCTCGCATTCAGCGCCTTCTTCGGGCAACAGCAGGCGCTTGCTTTCCAAACAAAACGGCAGCACCCACAAGCGCAGCTCCGGCGATTTTGGAAACGTAAACACGGGCAGCGCCTGATTGAACGTATCCGTCTTTGGGTAAATCAGCACCACATCACCCTGCCCTTCCAGGTAGTTCTGACCGTAGGCGTGCAGTTGATAAAAGTCCGCCTGACTTAGCCCGTATTTGTTCGCGGCATCGCTTTGATCAAGCAATTTCCACTTGGTATCCAGCACGAGGCGGTTCGCGCCCCCTTTCCGTTCCCGCACCAGAAAATCGGGTTTCAAAAGGAACCAGTCTTTGCCCTCGTGCTGCACCAGCGAAAGACTGCTGGCCTGCTGCTGCAATCTGTACGGCTGCGCCAACTGGCGCGGCAGATGGCGGGCGACGAAGGCTTCAAACACTTTTTCCATCGGAAACAGCAGCGAAGGTGCGCGGTGTTCGCCCGCGCCGGTCAGCGGCGATTCTTCATTCAGAATCAGCCGCGCCCACGCCAGCGCGTCGGCGTAATAGCCCATGTCGCGTTCCAGCCGCACGCGCTGAAAATCCAGCGTCGGCTGCATGGATTCGGGCACCTCGGCGAACACAAAGTGCAGCTCGCGCGCCAGTTGCTGATGCGCCTGCGCGCGCGTCCAGTCCAGCACGCGCCGCAGCGCCGCGTGCAGCAGGCGGTTTTCCGGACGGTTGACCGAAAATTCGTCAAACTGCGTAAAAAAGCGGTCGCGTCGGCACAAGTTTTGCCGCAGATGCGCAGCCATGAGCAGCTTGCCGCGCAGGGCAAACAGATTGTCTTGCCGCGTGTTGTAATCGCCGCGCAGCCCGCGTTTTACGACGCGCTCCACCGCGCGCAGAAATTCGCCAATCCATACTTCCAGCAGCGGCATGTGTGCGGCGCAAAGTTGCGCCGCATCGGTCTGGATATGCTGAAACTCGCCCAGACAGCGCAGCATGTCGAGCAGCAACCGCCGGATTTGCGGCGCCTCGTCGCCGTGCGTGGCTTTGCCGATTTTGGGCAAAACTTCAATCTGAAACCCGTCCGGCGCGCGAATCACGCCCACGAAACTGGTCACTTGCACGGCGGAGCAGCCGCGCCGCTGTACAAGGCGCAGCCACTTCGTACCCTCCTCCTCCGACAAACGCCGCGCCTGCTCTTGCAGCCAGTCGAAGACGCGCGCGGGCACGGCGTGCAGATTGTCTGCATCGCGCGCGCCGCTGTCTGCATTGACCAGCGCATCAAATTCATACACCGAAATACCGGCCATGCGCATAACCATCAGACAAGCGGCTGATAAATGCCGATATACGCCGCAGGCTCCTTAAAGGCGCTTTCCTGCACGCGGTAGCGGCGTTTGGCGGCATAGTCGAGGCTGTGGTCGTTGCCAAAAAGACGCTGCAAATCCTGCTCCGGAGCATCGCTTTCCGTGATGAACTGAAGCGCCTTGGGCTTTTGGTTGTCGCCCAACACCAGCCGGATTTTCTGCCAGTCTTCAAAAAAGTATTCTTCCAGCAAGGGCAGGATGCGATTGCGGAAAATATCCGCCAGTTTTTCAAAACGCGCCACGCCATCCGGCACGCTGTGCAGCGCCATGAAATAGGCATGGCCGATGCAGTGCTCGCGGTCATACAAAACTTCAATGCGCTCATTGATGCGTTCCAGCATTTGCGGCACATCAATAACACCATTGGCGTCTCTCACCTGCGCCAGCGTGCTGGCATCCGGCAGCAGCTCCACAAAATCAAAACGGCGGCGCAAGGCCGTATCCAGCAGCGCCAGCGAGCGGTCTGCCGTGTTCATCGT
>JAFZMK010000209.1 GCA_017553285.1 Rhodocyclaceae bacterium | reverse complement strand
TGGAAACCGCGCCGACGGATGCCGCGCGTCCGCTGGCGGGTTTGAAATTGGGCGTGCCGGTGGAGTTTTTCCTCGACGGTCTGCACCCGGACGTTGCCCGCGCGCTCGATGAAGCGCGCCGCCAGTACGAGGCGCTGGGTGCGCAGTTTGTGGAAATTTCGCTGGAACACGCCGCGCGGCTGGCGATTCCCGCCTATTACGTGCTCGCTTCCGCCGAAGCGTCCAGCAACCTTTCCCGTTACGACGGCGTGCGCTACGGTCACCGCGCCGCCGACTATGACGATCTGGACAGCATGTATTGCAACAGCCGCTCAGAAGGCTTTGGTGCCGAAGTGCGCCGCCGCATCCTGATTGGCACCTACGTGCTCTCGCACGGCTATTACGACGCCTACTACCTGCAAGCGCAGCGCCTGCGCCGCATGATTGCGGAAGATTTCCGCGCCGCCTTCGCGCAGTGCGACCTCATCTTCGCGCCCGTCTCGCCTACGCCGGCGTGGAAAATCGGCGAAAAGGCCGATGACCCCGTCGCCATGTATCTGGCGGACATTCACACCCTGGCGGTGAACCTCGCCGGTCTGCCCGGCCTGTCGCACCCGTGCGGTTTTTCGGACGAAGGCTTGCCGGTGGGCGCGCAGCTCATCGGCCCGCATTTTTCCGAAGCCCGCCTGCTGGAAGTCGCCCACCGCTTCCAGCAAAGCACCGACTGGCACTGCCGCCGTCCCGTCCTTTCCGCCGCCTGAGCCTCACTGCCATGAACCGCACTGCATCGTCTGACTGGGAAGTTGTCATCGGCATCGAAACCCATGTGCAACTCAATACCGCCTCCAAAATCTTTTCCGGTGCGCCGACCACCTTCGGCGCCGAGCCGAACCGCCAAGCCTGCGCGGTCGATCTGGCGCTGCCCGGCGTGTTGCCGGTGCTCAATCGCGGCGCGGTCGAACGTGCCATCCGTTTTGGTCTGGGCATTGGCGGCGAAGTGGCGGCGCGCAGCGTCTTTGCGCGCAAAAACTATTTTTATCCCGACCTGCCCAAAGGCTATCAAATCAGCCAGTTTGAATTGCCCGTGGTCGTTGGCGGCAGTGTGACGTTTCGCGTGGGCGAAGGCGATGCGGCATATGAAAAAACCGTGCATCTCACGCGCGCGCATCTGGAAGAAGACGCCGGCAAAAGCCTGCACGAAGATTTTCAGGGCATGAGCGGCATTGATTTGAACCGCGCCGGTACGCCGCTGCTGGAAATCGTCTCGGAACCCGACATGCGCAGCGCCGCCGAAGCTGTCGCCTACGCCCGCACGCTGCACGCGCTGGTGCGCTGGATTGACATTTGCGACGGCAACTTGCAGGAAGGCTCGTTTCGCTGTGACGCCAACGTCTCGGTGCGCCGCCGGGGGGACGAAAAACTCGGCACGCGCCGCGAAATCAAAAATCTCAACTCCTTCCGTTTCTTGCAGGAAGCCATCGAAGCGGAAATCCGCTGGCAGATTGAAACGCTCGAAGACGGCGGCGAGGTGCAGCAAGCCACCGTACTGTTTGACGAGACCGTGGGCGAAGTGCGCGTGATGCGCACCAAAGAAGACGCGCACGACTACCGCTATTTCCCCGACCCGGACTTGCTGCCGCTGGAAATCGACGCCGACTGGATTGCCCGCGTGCGCAGCGAAATGCCCGAATTGCCCGCCGCCATGGCGCAGCGTTTTACCGACGAATACGGCCTGTCCGGCGCGGACGCCAGCGCGCTCACCGCCTCGCGCGAGCAAGCCACGTATTACCAGCAATGCGTGCAGGCCGCTGGCAGCGCGCTGGCCAAACCCTGCGCCAACTGGGTGATGGGCGAGCTGGCGGCGCGCCTGAACCGCACCGAAACCGCGATTCTTGATGCGCCCGTGCGTCCGGCGCAACTGGCCGGGCTGGTGCAACGCATTCAGGACGGCACGATTTCCAACAACACCGGCAAAAAAGTGTTTGAAGCCCTGTGGAACGGCGAAGGCGCGGATGCCGACGCCATCATCGCCGCGAAAGGCTTGAAGCAGGTCTCCGACGCGGGGGCGATTGAAAAGATGATTGACGACGTGCTCGCCGCCAACCAAAAATCGGTCGACGAATTCCGCGCCGGCAAAGAAAAAGCCTTCAACGCACTGGTCGGGCAAGTAATGAAAGCCAGCCGAGGCCAAGCCAACCCGACGCAGGTCAACGAACTGCTGCGCCAGAAGCTGGGCGCGTAGCGCGGCGTTCAGGCGGGGAAGACGCCGGTGGAGAGGTAGCGGTCGCCACGGTCGCAGAGGATGGTGACGAGGATGGCGTCTTGCACCTCGCGGGCGATTTCCAGCATGGCGCAGACGGCGCAGCCGGAGGAGACGCCGGCGAAAATGCCTTCTTCGCGTGCCAGACGGCGGGTCATGGCTTCGGCGTCGGCTTGGGTGATGCCGAGCACGCGGTCGACCAGTGCCGGTTCGTAGATGGCGGGGCGGTATTCTTGCGGCCATTTGCGGATGCCGGCGATGTTGGAGCCTTCCGCTGGTTCGCAGCCGATGATTTGCACGGCGCGGTTTTGTTCTTTCAGATAGCGGGCGATGCCGATGATGGTGCCGGTCGAACCCATGCTGCTGATGAGGTGGGTGACGGTGCCTTCGGTTTGCTGCCAGATTTCCGGGCCGGTGCTTTCATAGTGCGCCAGCGGGTTGTCGGGGTTGGCGAATTGGTCGAGCATGTGACCTTCGCCGTTTTTTACCATTTGTTCGGCGACGTCGCGCGCCATTTCCATGCCGCCTTCGCGGGCGGTGAGCACCAGTTCGGCGCCGTAGGCGCGCATGGTCTGGCGGCGTTCCATGGAGAGGTTTTCCGGCATCACCAGAATCATGCGGTAGCCGCGCATGGCGGCGGCCATTGCCAGCGCGATGCCGGTGTTGCCGCTGGTCGGTTCAATCAGGGTGTCGCCGGGGCGGATGTCGCCGCGCGCTTCGGCGCGCCGAATCATCGACAGCGCCGGGCGGTCTTTTACCGAACCGGCGGGGTTGTTGCCTTCCAGCTTGGCGAGCAGGGTGTTGTTTTCGCCGGCGGTGAGGCGTTTGAGGCGCACCAGCGGGGTGTTGCCGATGGTGTCGTCGAGGGAAAGGAACTGGGGCATGGTGTGTCTCGGTAAAGATGGGCGGGATTTATGGTTCAAGGTCAAATTCTTCGGTGCGCCGGGGCGGGTAGGTTTCCCAGCCGCCGCAGGCGGGGCAGTGCCATTGGAATTGGCGGGACTTGAAGCCGCAGGCGTCGCAGCGGTAACGCACGACGCGGCGCGTGTGTTCGACAATCAATTGGCGGATAAATTCGATGTCGCCCTGCTGTTCGGGCGGCGCGGCGTTGGAGGCGGCTTCGAGGAACTTGGACAGACCAATCAGCGTGGGGTTGCGGCGCAGTTCTTCGCGCACCAGGTCGTAACCGGCGCGCGGCCCTTCGGCGGCCAGTACGCTGCGAAAGACCTGGTCGAGCAGGTCGATGGACGGCGTGCGGGTGAGCCAGGCGGCAATTAGCGTTTGCCCTTGCGCGGTTTTGCCCTGCCGTTCAAAGGCGGTCATTACGCGCTCGCCCACCAGCGCCAGCGAGGCGGGGTCTTGCGCTTCGATGCGCTTCCAGTGTTCGATGGCGGCGGTTTCATTGTTTTGCGCCATGCATACGTCGCCCAGCAGGATGTTGGCGCGCACGCAGCGCGCGTTGATGGTGAGCGCGTCTTCCAGCGCGGCGCGGGCACCGTCCCAGTCGCTGCTATCCAGCGCGGCTTGCGCCTGTTCGCAGCAAAATTGCGCCACTTCGCGCCGCCATTGCACGCTTTGGTGATCCGGCAAGGTGGCGGCGATGTCGATGGCTTTGCGCCAGTCTTTTTCCTGCTGGTAGATTTGCAGCAGCGCCTGCGTGGCGCGTTCGGCTTCCGATGGGGTTTCGCGCAGGGTGAGGAAGACCTTTTCGGCGCGGTCGAGCAGGCCCGCTTTCAGATAGTCTTCGCCGAGTGCGGCCAGCGCGGTGACGCGCTCGTTGGCGGCAAGGTCGTCGCGTTCGACGAGATTCTGATGGATGCGGATGGCGCGTTCGATTTCCCCACGGCGGCGGAACAGGCTGCCCAGCGCGAAATGCAGTTCCACCGTTTGTGGGTCGATTTTGACCGCTTCGAGAAAAGCGTCGATGGCTTTGTCAGGCTGTTCGTTGAGCAGAAAATTCAGCCCGTTCAGGTAGGAACGCGGCAGCGTGCGCGATTCGTGGATGACCTGCCGGATGTCGATGCGCGCCGCCAGCCAGCCGAGACCGAAAAACAGCGGCAGCGCCAGCAGCCACCAGACTTCAATTTCCATTCGGCAAGGCTTCCTGACGGGCGAGTTGCTTTTTCAGGCGGGCGACTTCGCGCTTGCGCCAGAACAGCGAGGCGCCCGCGCTGGCGGCGCCAAACAGCGCACCCACGGCAAAGGTGCAGAAAATCACGAAAATCAGCGGCGTGTGCCACTGAATGCCGGCGAAGAAATTGACTTCTACGGACTGCTCGTTTTTCAGCGCAAAGGCCAGTAGCAGCAAAAAAAGGATGGCGGAGACAATCCACTTGAACACGCGCATGGCGATAGGCTCCCTGTAAATGTGCGGACAGCGCGCGGCGCTGGTTGTTCGGGATAATACCTGCTCGCGCCGCTTTCGTGCACGCTGTGCGCTTAGGCTTGCGCCAGTTCGTCGCACAGGGCGCGCATGAGCTGCGCGGCATCCATGCGCCGCGCGCGTGATGCGCCCGCGCCTGCCCAGTGCGCGGCAAAGCCGTGTTCGCCGTGGCGCAGGGCGGCGGTGTGCAGATGTTTGCCCAGATCGTAGGAATACGGATAACCGGCGTGCGGCGGGCGGGCGGGCGTGTCGATGCGGGTGTGCCAGTGGTTGAGCAGGGCGCGCGCCGGGCGGCCAGAAATGCTGTCGGTGATTTGGGTCACAGGGTTGTCCAGCAACTTGTTGCGCCACAGCGCGCTGACACCGGATTCCGGGCAGGGCAGAAAGGCGGTACCCATCTGCACGGCACTCGCGCCCGCGCGCAGGCAGACGCGGATGTCCGCACCGTTCATGATGCCGCCTGCGGCAACGATGGGCAGCGACGTTTGCTGCGCGAGCATCCGCACCAGCGTCAGCGTGTCGATGCCGGGTTCGCGCGTGGGGTCGAACAGGGCGCGATGCCCGCCCGCTTCAATGCCTTGCGCAATCAGCACGTCGATGCCCGCCTGCTGTGCCAGCAGCGCTTCCGAAGGCTGCGTGACGCTGACCATGGTGACGATACCGGCGGCTTTGAGCGCGGCAATCTGCTCGGCGCGCGGCAGACCAAAGTGAAAACTGACCGCAGCGGGGCGCTGGCGCAGGACAAGTTCCAGCAGTGCGGCGTCTTCCAGAAAACTGGCATAGACGGCGTGCAGCGTTTGCGGCGGCAGCGCGCCCAGGTGCGCAAAGTGCGGCGCGAGGTGGCTTTGCCAGTCGCGAATGCGTGCGATGTCTGGCGTCTCGGGTGTGTGGCAGAAAAAGTTGATCTGGAACGGACGTTTGGTGCGCGCGCGGGTGGCGACAATGGCGGCTTCGGCATCTGCGGCGGGCAGCGCGCCCAAGCCCAGCGCGCCCAGCCCGCCCGCATTGGCGACGGCGGCGGCCAGTTCGGGCGTGCTCGCGCCCGCCATGGGGGCAAGGAAAATGGGCGTGCTCACACCTAGCCGCTGGCACAGCGCGGACAAGGG
>JAFZMK010000208.1 GCA_017553285.1 Rhodocyclaceae bacterium | reverse complement strand
CGCCACAAAGCTGTATCCGTACTGCGTATGCGCAATCGGCTGCCCTTCCGTGCCGAAGTGATACTGACCAAGCAGCAGATTGGTCAGCGTCGCGCACACCACCAGCGCCACCACGCCCCAGAGCATCGAAAAATCCTTGTGCCACACGTTCGCCAGCGCGCCCATCGTGCAAAACTGCGACTTCTGGAACAACACGCCGATGCCCACGCCTGCCGCCAGCGAAATCAAAAACGGCGCGTGCATCGCCCCTGGCCCGCCGCCCGGCGCAGTGGCAAACGGCGCATGATCCGGCGAGGCGAAAAAGTACAGCGCCCCCAACGCAATCACAAACAGCGGCGGCAATACCGCATAGACGCGGTTTTCCATGAACTCCTCACGCAAACCGCAGCCGCCGCGCGTCTTGGCGAAATAGCCCAGCGCCGCGCCCGCAAACAATCCGGCAAAACCGGCCAGCGCCGTCATGTCGCCGCCGCCCAGACGCAAAAACACGCGCCACGGGCAGCCCAGAAACACCAGCGCGCCAAGCATCGCAAACAGGCCGAGAAAGAACTTCACCAACTGCGACGAAGTCGCGCCGGGGCGGAAATTGCGCGTCACCAGCCGCGCGCCCAGCAGCCCGCCCAGCACCAGCCCGAGAATTTCCGGGCGGATATACTGCACCGCTGCGGCATGATGCAGCCCCAGCGCTCCCGTGGTATCGCGCAAAAAGCACGCCACGCACACGCCCATGTTGCCCGGATTGCCCGCGTAAGTCAGCAACGGTGCCAACACGCCCAGCAACGCGCCGGAGAGCACCGGCCAGGAAATTCGTTTCTTCACAATTCATCCTCCAAAAAAAACCGCCTCCGGCGGCTGCGCCCGCCATGATAGCAGCGCACACTGCGCACGCCGCATGAGGAATCTGCCACAATCCGCTGCGCCAACACCAAAGAGCGCCCACCATGTCCAAACTCGAAATCGAACGCCGCTTCCTGCTGAAAAACGACGCCTGGCGCGCGCTGGCCGCGCCGCCGCAGCATATTGAACAAGGCTATCTCAGCGTCGCACGCGAATGCACCATCCGCGCGCGCATCATCGGCGAGCTGGCGTATCTCACCATCAAGGGCTTCATCACCCATGCCACCCGCAGCGAATTTGAATACCCCATCCCGCGCGAGGATGCCCGCGCCATCATTGATTCGCTGTGCGCGTTTCAGGTGAAAAAACGGCGCTATCACGTCCGCCACGAAGGGTTTTTGTTTGAAATCGACGAATTTTTCGGTGCCAATGCCCCGCTCATCGTCGCGGAACTGGAACTGCCCGCCGAAAACACGCCGTATCCCCGCCCCGACTGGCTAGGCGAAGAAATCACCGCCGACAGCCGCTTCACCAACGCTTATCTGAGTAAACACCCGTACAGCACCTGGGGCGCGCAGCAAACGGGCGGCGCGCCCTTGTCCGCGCTGTGCCAGCGGTTAGGTGTGAGCACGCCCATTTTCCTTGCCCCCATGGCGGGCGCGAGCACGCCCGAACTGGCCGCCGCCGTCGCCAAT
>JAFZMK010000207.1 GCA_017553285.1 Rhodocyclaceae bacterium | reverse complement strand
TTACAACCCCGTTCCCCAAAAAGGATGAATCATGAGCGTAATCAGTATCGACATTGATGCCCAGCGCGCTTTTTCCGAATTGTGTCCGAAGGAACTGCCCGTAGCAGGGGCGATGGAAATCGTCGCGGAACTCAACGCCCAAGCCGAGCTTGCCGATTTTCGCGTCCTCACGCGCGACGCGCACGGCGCCCGCGCCGTCTGGATTGTGCCTGAGCACACGCAGATGGTGCAGCCGCTGGATTTCCCCAATGCCAACCTCACCTGGGTGCGCCACGCCGAAGTCGGCACGGATGGTTTTTTGCCTCTGCCCGGTCTGCCTGCACCGGCGGACTACGACTTCCTCGCCCTCAAAGGCTGCGATGACGACATGCACCCCTTTGGCGTCTGCTATCAGGATTTGGCTGAACGCATCAGCACCGGCCTCATCGAATGGCTGCAAGTGCGCGGCGCAAAGGTGCTCCTCATCGGCGGGCTGGCAACGGATTACTGCGTGAAAGCCTCCGTGCTGCAACTATGCCGCGTCGGAGGCTGGAAAGTGCTGCTCAACACCGCCGCCTGTCGCGGCATTGCGGAAGAGACCACGCAAACGGCGCTGGAAGAAATGCGAGAGGCCGGCACCATCCTGCTGGAAAACGCCCAAGCTGTACGCGACTGGCTGGCGGCGAATCCGCAATAAAAACGCCGCCCCCTCACTTGCGCCTCGCCGCCGGATGCGTTACGGTCAGCACATTTCCAGCGCATCCACAGCACGGAGCAACATCATGGCCATTACCTATAGCAGCGAAGAACTGAAAGACGTACCCGCAAGCGTCATCGAAGGCAGCCGCCGTTTGGTCGAAGAACTCAAAGCGCGCCCGAAAGACGCGCCCATCTCGGAGCTTGGCAAAAGCCTCGCCGCCATCCGCCAGCGTTACATCGACAACGGCGGAACGTTTGCTGAAAGCGAGGAAGACTTCCAGCGCCTTGTGCGCTCCTACCGCTTCGGGATTGACGAATGACCCAGCAGCCCAAACGCATCCTCACCTACGTAGACACCTGCCTGCTGATGGCAGCTTTCCGCAACAAAAGCGAGCGTGACCGGGCTGCCGCAGAAATTCTTGAAGACGAACGCCGCGTCTTCATCACCAGCGACGCGCTCTGGCTGGAACTCATGCCCAAAGCCGTCTACAACAAATGCACCGATGAAGCCGCCTTCTACGCCGACTTCTTCGGGCGCGCGGAACAGCACCAGTCATGGAACCTTGCCGTGCTGCAAAGCACGCGGCGACTTGCCGCAGCATACGGTCTGTCCGCAATGGACACCATCCACATCGCGCACGCCATAGACGCCGGTGTAGACGAATTTGTCAGCGCCGAGCGCCTCACCAAACCCATGTTCCGCGTGCTGGAACTGCCCATGCGCTCCATCGCGCTGGCGTAGTTGCCGCGCGAAGCCGTTTTTCATCAGCGTGGGCAACTTTGTTGCCCACGTTGTGAACGAGTGAGATATTTGATAGGGATGTCTGCGATATTTTGGGATATTGTGCGATGAAACGGGACGAGTGTTTGTGACGGCGTTACACTGGGTGAAACGGTTTTAGGGTGCCCCGCTGGTGCGGGGCGGGTGTTGT
>JAFZMK010000206.1 GCA_017553285.1 Rhodocyclaceae bacterium | reverse complement strand
GCTCATCAACGGGCTGACCAACGAATACCACCCCTGCCAGGTGCTTGCCGACGTGCTCACCTTCGTCGAACAGCGCGGCGCCATTCAGGGCAAAACCGTCACCTGGGTGGGGGACGCCAACAACATGTGCAACACCTGGGTGCAAGCGGCGCGCGTGCTCGATTTTCAGCTCAACATCGCCAGCCCAGAAGGCTACGGCGTGGCGCAGGATAAACTGGATGCGGCCACGCGCGCGCACTGCCAGTTCTTCCAGAACCCGCACGAAGCCTGCCGTGGCGCCCATCTCATCACCACCGACGTGTGGACGTCGATGGGCTTTGAAGCCGAAAACGAAGCGCGCAAAGCCGCCTTCGCAAACTGGTGCGTGGATGCGGACATGATGGCGATTGCCCAGCCGGACGTACTCTTCATGCACTGCCTGCCCGCCCACCGGGGCGAAGAAGTCACCGCCGAAGTCATCGACGGGCCGCAATCAGCGGTCTGGGACGAGGCCGAAAACCGCCTGCACGCCCAGAAAGCCCTGATGGAATACGTCGTCTTCGGCAAACTGTAAGCACACTCCCCAAGCAAGGAAACCTCTCCCATGAGCGAAATCAAGAAAGTCGTCCTCGCCTACTCCGGCGGGCTGGATACCTCGGTCATCCTGAAATGGCTGCAAGACACCTACGGCTGCGAAGTCGTCACCTTCACCGCCGATCTGGGTCAAGGCGAAGAACTGGAACCGGCGCGCCAGAAGGCGCTCAAATTTGGCGTGCGCCCGGAAAACATCTTCATTGACGACCTGCGCGAAGAATTTGTGCGCGACTTTGTCTTCCCCATGTTCCGCGCCAACACCATTTACGAAGGCGAATACCTGCTGGGCACCTCGATTGCCCGCCCGCTGATTGCCAAGCGGCAAATCGAAATCGCCCGCCAAAGCGGTGCGGACGCCGTCTCGCACGGTGCCACCGGCAAGGGCAACGACCAGGTGCGCTTCGAGTTGGGCTATTACGCCCTGATGCCCGAAGTCAAAGTCATCGCCCCGTGGCGCGAATGGGATTTGCTCTCGCGCGAAAAACTGCTCGCCTACGCTGAAAAAGCCGGCATTCCCATTGAAATGAAGCACAAGGCCGGTGGCTCGCCCTACTCCATGGATGCCAACCTGCTGCACATCAGCTACGAAGGCCGCCATCTGGAAAACCCGTCTGCCGAAGCCGAAGAAAACATGTGGCGCTGGACGGTCTCGCCGGAAGCCGCGCCCAACGAGCCGCAATACGTCGAACTCGAATTTGCCCGGGGCGACCTCGTCGCCATCGACGGCCAGAAAATGCCCGCCCACGAACTGCTCGCCAAACTCAACGAACTCGGCGGCAAACACGGCATTGGCCGTCTTGACCTCGTAGAAAACCGCTATGTCGGCATGAAGAGCCGTGGCTGTTACGAAACGCCGGGCGGCACCATCTTGCTGCGCGCGCACCGCGCCATTGAATCCATCACGCTGGACCGCGAAGTCGCCCACCTCAAGGACGACCTCATGCCCCGCTATGCCAGCCTGATTTACAACGGCTACTGGTGGGCGCCTGAGCGCCGTGCGCTGCAAGCGCTCATCGACCACACGCAGCAGACCGTCAACGGCTGGGTGCGCCTCAAACTCTACAAAGGCAACGTCATCGTCGTCGCCCGCGATTCCAAAAACGACTCGCTGTTTGACTCGACCATCGCCACCTTTGAAGACGACGCCGGCGCCTACAACCAGAAAGACGCCGAAGGCTTCATCCGCCTCAATTCCCTGCGCCTGCGCATCGGCGCCCGCCGCCGCAGCCAGTAACGCCTGCCCCCGTCCTCACACACCGCAACGGCGCGCGCCGCACCGTTGCGGTTTTTGTGCCCCCGCTTTGGGCTACACTTACCGCCTTTTCGCCTTTCGACCATCGTCCGTTCGCATCCATGCCTGTTCCCGCCCTCAATCTGCCGACCGCGCTCACCTGGGCGCGCATTGCGCTGATTCCCGTCTTTGTCGTGCTGTTTTACCTGCCCGAAGGCTGGCTTTCGGCGCCGGTGCGCGCGTTTTGGGTGGTGGCTGTGTTCATTCTGGCGGCGGTCACCGACTGGCTCGATGGCTGGCTGGCGCGCAAGTTGCAGCAAACTTCCGCCTTCGGCGCGTTTCTTGACCCGGTGGCGGACAAACTCATGGTCGCCACCGCGCTGATCATGCTGGTAGAGGCCGGGCGCGTGGCGGCGCTGGTTGCCGTGGTCATCATCGGGCGCGAAATCACCATTTCGGCGCTGCGCGAATGGATGGCCAAGGAAGGGCGTTCGGCCAGCGTGGCGGTTGCCACCATCGGCAAACTCAAAACCACCGCGCAGATGATTGCGTTGCCCATTTTGCTTTACGGCCTGCCCGTCTTCGGGCTGGATTTGCAGCCGCTGGGCACGGTGTTGATTTATCTGGCGATGGTGCTCACGCTCTGGTCGATGTGCTACTACCTCTATCAAGCCATGCGCGCCAGCGGTCACGATGCCCGCGCCTGAAGCGCGCGCATGCGACGGTTACAAAACTATGCGCCGCCTGTGCCGAGGACGCGGGGGCATTGTAAAATCGCCGTTTTACTCCGAACCCTGCCTGCCATCATGATTACAGGTTCCATCGTCGCGGTCGTCACGCCCATGTTTGCAGACGGCTCTCTGGACCGCCAAGCCTTCACCCAACTCCTTGACCTGCACATTGCCGAAGGCACGGACGCCGTCGTCGTCGTCGGCACCACGGGTGAATCGCCCACCGTGCCCGTGGAAGAACACTGCGAGCTGATTCGCCTTGCCGTCGACCACGTCGCCGGGCGTCTGCCCATCATCGCCGGCACCGGCGGCAATTCCACGCAGGAAGCCATCGAACTTGCCCGCTTTGCGCGGGAAGCCGGCGCGCAGGCGCATCTTTCTGTCGTGCCCTATTACAACAAGCCGACACAGGAAGGCCTGTACCGCCACTTCCGCGCCATTGCCGAAGCCGTCGAACTGCCGCTGATTCTCTACAACGTGCCCGGGCGCACGGTGGCAGACATGAGCAACGACACCGTCGTGCGTCTTGCCGAAATTCCCAACATCGCCGGCATCAAGGACGCCACCGGCGACATTGGCCGCGCCTGCGAACTGCGCGAGCGCGTGCCCGAAGGTTTTGCCCTCTACACGGGCGACGACCTGACCGCCCTGGCCTTCCTGCTCATGGGCGGACACGGCGTAATTTCGGTCACTGCCAACGTCGCCCCGCGCCAGATGCACCAGATGTGCGAAGCCGCGCTGGCTGGTCGGCTGGACGAAGCCCGCGCCATCAACCGCAGCCTGCTGGGTCTGCACCGCCAGCTTTTCTGCGAAGCCAACCCGATTCCCGTCAAATGGGCGTTGCAGCAGATGGGCAAAATTCAATCGGGCATCCGCCTGCCGCTGGTGGCGCTTTCCGAAGGCTGCCACGCGCGCGTGCGCGCCGCCCTGCAACAAGCCGGCATTTCTGTTTGACCGACGAGAGGACTTCCCCCGCCATGACCGCTACCCCCCGTCTCACCCTCCTTGCCCTCACCTGCGCCGCGCTCACCGCCTGCTCTTCAAGCGGCGGCCTGCTGGAATCAGACACCATCGACTACAAAAGCGCCAAAAAAAGCAACTCGCTGGAAATGCCGCCGGATCTGGTCAGCCCGCGTCAGGACGAACGCTACGCCATGCCCGCAGGCGGCACGGGTGCAGCCACCTGGTCGGATTACCACGACGAGCGCACCGCGCAATCGCAGCGCGTCGGCAGTGAAGATGTGCTCGTGCAGGTGCCGGACATGCACATTGAACGTTCCGGCGAACAACGCTGGCTGGTCATCGAACATGCCGACCCTGCCCGTCTGTGGCCGGAACTGCGCATTTTCTGGGAACAACTGGGCTTCAACATCCAGACCGACCGCCCCGACATCGGCATCATGGAAACCGACTGGGCAGAAGACCGCGCCAAGATTCCGCAAGACTTCATCCGCCGCACCATCGGCAAAGTCTTTGACCAGGCGTTT
>JAFZMK010000205.1 GCA_017553285.1 Rhodocyclaceae bacterium | reverse complement strand
CGCAGCGCCGTAAGCCGGCGGCGACCAGTGGCCGGTGAGCGTTTTCAGAAACGCCACCACCAGCCGGATGTCTTCTTCCGAGAGCGTGCGCCCAAGCTGGTAGGCGCCCATGACCGCCGTGGCCGATTCCAGCGACAGCGCGCGGCCATCGTGAAAATACGGCGCGGTCAGTTCGATGTTGCGCAGCGTCGGCACCTTGAAGACGTAGCGGTCGCTCTCGCGCCCGGTGACGTTGAACCGCCCCAGGTCGGCGCGCGAGACTTCCTGATTGACGAAAATGTCCGCCATGATGCCAAAGCGCTGGAACAGGTTGCCGCCCACGTTGATGCCCTGATGGCAACTGGCGCAGCCCAGCGCCTTGAAGCGCATGTAGCCGGCTTTTTCTTCGGCGCTGAGCGCGGCGCGGTCCCCCATCAGGTAGCGGTCAAACCGCGAAGGCGTCACCAGCGTTTTTTCAAACTCGGCAATCGCATCGACGACCGTCTCGGGCGTCATGCCGCGCCCGGGATAGGCGCGCATGAAGGCGGTGGGATAGTAGGCGTCTGCCTCCAGCCGGGGCAGCAATACCTGCCAGTTGTTGGCCATGCTGACCGGGTTGTGAATGACGGCTTCGGCCTGCTCGGCCAGCGTTTTCACCCGCCCGTCCCAGAATTGCACGAAGTTGTAGCGGGAATTGAACACCGTGGGCGTATTGACCGCCGTCAGCGCGCCATCGACGCCAATGGAACGTTCCAGCCCATCGACCCCGCCGGTGCCCAGATTGTGGCAGGTGGCGCAGGAGACGGTGGCGTCTTTCGACAGGCGTGGGTCGTGAAACAGGCGCATTCCCAAATCGACACGCTCGGGCGCGATGCCTTCGAGCAGCAGCGGCAGCGGGCGAATCGGCTCGCGCCACTGGGGCAGACGAAATTCGCGCACCCCATCAATCCTGCTGGCTTCGTCTTCTTTTTGCCCGAACGGCTTGCCGGAAAGAAACAGTGTGCCCAGCCCTGCCGCAAATACCAGCACAACGGTTCCAGCCAGAATGCGCGCCTTTTGATTCATCGTACTACCGTGGAAAACGCCTGACGCCACGCGAAGCGAAAACGCCAGACGAAAATGGGCACAAGCCCCTTTATTGTATTCATTTTTTGCAAAAAAACCGCGAAAAACCGCAAATATTTTGCCGCCCGCCGCCCCCACACCCCGCCCTGCCCTGCGCGTACCATTGCGCTTGACAGGCTTCTGTTCCTGCGTCCAGTCTTTCACCTTTTGCGCTTTGCGCGCACCACTGTGGAGAATCATCCGAAATGCGCCCTGCCCGTCTGCGAATTGACCTTGCCGCCTTGCAACACAACTACCGCCTGCTGCGCCAGATGCATGGTGCGCGGGCACTGGCCGTCGTCAAGGCGAACGCTTACGGTCACGGCGCGGTGCAATGCGCGCAGGCACTGGCACCCATCGCCGATGGGTTTGCCGTCGCCTTCGTGGAAGAGGCGCTGGTGCTGCGCGAAGCGGGCATTGCCGCGCCGATTCTGGTGCTGGAAGGTGCCTTTGACGGCGAAGACTGGCGCGCCGCCCACGCGCACAAGCTGTGGCTGGTGGTGCATCAAGAATCGCAGTTGCGCGCATTGGAAGAACAAACCTTCGCGCAGCCCCTGCCCGTCTGGCTGAAATGCAATACCGGCATGAACCGCGTCGGCTTCAATGCGGACGCCATCGCCCGCGCCCATCAGCGCCTCAAAGCCTGCGCGCAGGTCTCGGACATCACCCTGATGACCCATCTGGCGCGCGCCGATGAACCGCAAGAATCTGCCACCAGCGAACAAATCACCTTGTTTGACCACGCCACGCACGCTCTGGATGGCGCGCGCAGCCTGGCCAATTCCGCCGGTATTCTGGCGCATCCTGCCGCCCGCCGCGATTGGGCACGCCCGGGCATTGCGCTCTATGGCAGCAATCCGTTGCCGTCTGCCGACGTGGATTTGCGCCCGGTAATGACGCTGGAATCGCGCGTCTTTGCCGTGCGCGAACTGGCCGCCGGTGCGCCGCTGGGCTATGGCGCGCGCTTTCACGCGCCGCACCCGATGCGCATCGGACTGGTCGCCGCAGGCTACGCCGACGGCTACCCGCGCAGCGCGCCCGATGGCACGCTGGTGGCCGTCGACGGTCGCCCTGCCCGGCTGGTCGGGCGCGTGGCGATGGACATGCTCACCATTGACCTGACCGACCTGCCCGAAGCCGGCATCGGCAGCCGCGTGGAGCTGTGGGGCAAACAGATTCCGGTCGACAGCATCGCGCGTGCCGTCGGCACCATCAGCTATGAATTGCTGTGCAACGCCAAACGCGCGCAGTGCATTTTTGAAAACGGCACCTGACCCGCGCCGTTCGCGTTTCCCGTCTTTCCCTGGTTACGGCAGCGCCGTCCAGCGCGCGGCGCGTTTGCGTGCGCTGCGTTTGTGTTCCATCTGCATTTGCCCGATGCCCGCGTGCGCGTGGCAAATGGCGCACGCCAAGGCGTCTGCCGCATCCGCCCCGGGCGCGCCGGTGAGCGACAGCAGCCGCTGCACCATGTGCTGCACCTGTTCCTTGGCCGCCTTGCCGTGACCGACCACGGCTTGCTTGATTTGCAAGGCGGTGTATTCGGCCACCGGCAAATCGCAGGCGACCGCGCCACAAATCACCGCACCGCGCGCCTG
>JAFZMK010000204.1 GCA_017553285.1 Rhodocyclaceae bacterium | reverse complement strand
CATCAACCACGCCGCCTACGAACTCATCAGCGCCTTTGCCGGCAAAGCGCTGGCGAGCGAACAAGACCGCCTGCGCATTCTCGCCGTTGGCGACGACGACCAGAACATCTACGCCTTCAACCACACCGACGTGCGCTTCATCCGCCACTTTGAAGCGGACTACCACGCCCAGCGCGCCCTGCTGGTGGAAAACTACCGCTCCACCGCCCACATCATCGCCGCCGCCAACGCCCTCATCGCCCCCGCCGCCGGGCGCATGAAGGCAGACAAACCCATCTGCATCAACCACCTGCGCAAAGACGACCCCGCAGGCGGCACATTTGGCGCAAACGACCCTGTCACCGGCGGGCGCGTGCACCTGCTGGAACTGCCCGCAGACGCCAACCTTGCCGCGCAACTCGTATTTTCCGAAATCGAACGCCTGCACGCCCTGCCCGACCCCGACGGCGCCCCGGCGTGGAGCCGCTTTGCCGTCATCGCCCGGCAATGGCAAGACCTTGCCGCGCTCTACGTCCTGTGTCGCCTGCGCAACGTGCCCGTGCGCCTGCTCAACGAAGAACAATTCACCCCTGCGCTGCACGCCACCCGCGAAGGTGCCGCCCTGCTCGCACTGCTGCGCGGCGCGCATCGCCGCAACCCGCGCCGCCGCCTGTTGCGTCCCGCCACGCTCTCGCGCTGGTTTCGCCGCCGCTATCGTGCGGAGGTAAAAAGCTACATCGAACACCCGCAGCGCGCCGCGCTGGCCAGCTTTATCGTCGCGCTTGAAGACAGCGCCCCGCGCAGCGAACGCCTCATCGACCAGGTCATCGAAAGCCTCTACGAATTTGGTTCCGGCAAAAAACACATCGACCCGGGCGTGCAAGGCTCCATGCTGCTGCTGACCGCCCACCGCGCCAAAGGGCTGGAATTTGACCACGTCGTTTTGCTCGATAACGGCAAATGGCAAAACAACCGCGACGACGAACGCCGCCTGTACTACGTCGCCATGACCCGCGCCCGCAAAACCCTCACCCTCTGCACCCACAGCGGCGTGCCGCACGCCTTTGCGGAAAGCGTCGCACCGCTCTGCCTGCGCAGCGCCCCCGCGCCCGCAGGCGAACGCCTGCCCGAACTCGACTGCGTTTTGCACATCGCCGGACAGAAAGAGGTCTTCCTCTCCTGGCCTGCATACAAAGGTAATGCCGCCGCCCGCCGCCGCATTGCCCGTCTGGAAGTCGGCGACGAACTGCGGCTGCACGCGCCACGCAGCGCTGCCGAAAAATGGAATCTGTATGACACGCAAGGCGGCATCGTCGGCAAAATGTCCCAACATTTCCAGCCGCCGACGGGCGAAATCCTCGCCGTGCGTGTCGCCGCCATCCTCGTGCACAAAGAAAACGACACCGCGCGCACCGAAGTGCCCGAATGCGAAGTCGTCCTCCCCGAAATCCTCTACCGCCCCACGCCGCCCGCCACGCCGTGAGCGCGGGCAGGCGCGGGCGCGGCGCTCAGTACGATTCGCCCAGCCGTTCTTTCAGTTCAATGCCGTGGTGGGTTTCTTCAATCAGCCCTTGCGCCAGCAGGTCTTTCATCACGCGGCTGACCATTTCGCGCGAAGCGCCAATCATGCGAGCGATGTCTTGTTTGGAGACTTTTTCGCGCACCATCTGGCGTTTATCCTCGGTCTCTTCTGCCATATCCAGCAACAGGCGGGCGACGCGGCCATAAACGTCCATCAGCGCGAGGCTTTCAATCTTGCGGTCCGCCAGCCGCAGGCGTTCGGAGAGTTTGCACAGCAGCCGCCAGGAAAGTTCGCCGCTATCGTGCAGCAGGCGGCAGAAATCGCGGCGCGGCACCACGACCAGCGTGGAAGGATTGACCGCTACCACCGAAGCCGAACGCGGCTGTTCGTCAAACATGCTCATCTCGCCGAAAAACTCGCCCTGCCCGATCATGCACAGGATGACTTCGCGGCCATCTTCGTTATTGACCACCACCTTGGCGTTGCCGGTGAGCATGAAATAGACACCATCGCCCGCGTCATCGCCGGCAACCATAATGGCTTGCCCGCGCTTGATTTGCCGCATGGTAGCGACACTGGCAAAACGTTCCAGCACATCATCGTCCAGCCCTTTGAACAGCGCAAATGTGCGGATGGCAGCAACGGATACAACGGATGACAACATTTCAACACCTCCCGTATGCGAGCGGAAAAAACGCACCCGGTGTGACTTTTCGCCTTGCCGTACAGCGCAAAACAGTGTTAGCCACAACCGGCGACGATTGCATTCTCGCACGCACAAATGCCGGAAAAAGCGGCGATTTCATCCAGAAAACCCCCGCATATCTGGTTTTTCGGGGCGTTGCGGCGCCCTGCCCGCCTGTCCCCGTCCGTCCCGACTATGGGCGCGATAAATCGCCTGCTACGCCGCCGCCTTTTGCAGCATGAAATCCACGTGCACCGCGTCATAGGGGAAATGCAGCTTGCCGTCTGCGGTTTTGTCGATCACCCCGCAAGCGGCCAGCGCCGCGCAATCGGAGTGCACCGCGTGCACATCGCGCCCCACGCGGCGCGCCAGTTCGCGCACGCCCAGCGCGCCTGCGCCTGTGAGCGCATCGAGCAAGCGCCAACGCGCGGGGGTGAGCGTTTTCCACAGCAATTCAAACGATGCAAAGCCAATGCGCGCTTCGCGCTCTGGCGCGCCATCGCGCACCGCCTGGCGCATGTCGGTCAGCGCACGTTCCGGCGGGCAAACCTCAATCAAGACCGTGTTCATCGTTCCACCTCTTCATTGCTTTTTCAAAGTCCACAAGCAGTTGCTCCAAGCCCTGAAACGCAAAGGGCTGCACGTCCGCCCCGTAATGCCAGTGGTCGCCGCGCCCGCGTTCATTGTCAAAACGCAGCACGCAAACGTCATCCACCACGTAAGCCAGCCGGTACTTGTAGGGATGCGTACAACCAAGAACCGGTGTGGGTACACGCCACACGACCACATGGAAAAAACGACCTTCTGCGACGACCTCACGGCGGTTGAGAATAGATCGGGCTTTCATGTTGTGCATGATAACAACAGCGGCAATGCCGTCAAGCCACGCCAGAGGCGTCCGCGCAGACGGCTGCGTGAGAGCGTGCGGGCACGGGCGGGTGCGGCTGCTGGTAAAATCCCGCCTTTGCTGTTTTTCCCCCGTTTCATGTCGCACGAACTCATCGCCGCCGTTGATCTCGGCTCCAACAGCTTCCGTCTGCAAGTCGGCAGGATTGTCGACGAGCAGATTTTTCCGCTCGACAGTCTGAAAGAATCCGTCTGTCTGGCCGGTGGGCTGTCT
>JAFZMK010000203.1 GCA_017553285.1 Rhodocyclaceae bacterium | reverse complement strand
GCGCGAACTCGGGCGTATCGTCGCACAGGAAATCGAACAGGCCGGCGGCGTTGCCCGCGAATTCAACACCATTGCCATTGATGACGGCATCGCCATGGGGCACGGCGGAATGCTCTATTCGCTGCCCTCGCGCGAACTCATTGCCGACAGCGTCGAATACATGGTCAATGCCCACACGGCGGATGCGCTGGTGTGCATTTCCAACTGCGACAAAATTACCCCGGGCATGTTGATGGCCGCGCTGCGCCTGAACATCCCCACCATCTTCGTTTCGGGCGGGCCGATGGAAGCGGGCAAGGTGAAATGGGAAAGCCGCGTGCTGTCGCTGGATTTGATTGACGCCATGGTAAAAGCCGCCGACACCAACTGTCCGGACGAAGAAGTCTCCGCCATCGAACGCAGCGCCTGCCCCACCTGCGGCTCATGCTCCGGCATGTTTACCGCCAACTCCATGAACTGTTTGATGGAAGCGCTGGGGCTTGCGCTGCCCGGCAACGGCACGCTGGTCGCCACGCACGCGCAGCGCGAACGCCTGTTCCGCAACGCGGGCAAACTCATCGTCAAACTGGCCAAGCGCTGGTACGAAAAAGAAGACGCCACGGCGCTGCCGCGCGGCATTGCCACCCGCGAAGCCTTTGAAAACGCCATGAGTCTGGATATTGCCATGGGCGGCTCATCGAACACCGTGCTGCACCTGCTGGCTGCCGCGCACGAAGCGGGCGTCGATTTCACCATGGCAGATATTGACCGCCTGTCGCGCAACGTCCCTTGCCTGTGCAAAGTCGCCCCCGCCGTGGCGGATGTGCATGTGGAAGACGTGCACCGCGCTGGTGGCGTGATGGGCATTCTCGGCGAACTCGACCGCGCCGGTCTGCTGCATCGCGAAGCGCACACCGTGCACAGCAAAACGATGAGTGCCGCGCTGGCAAGTTGGGACATCATGCAGGCGCACGACATCAGCGTCTTCGACTTCTACAAGGCCGCCCCCGGCGGCGTGCCCTCGCAGCAGCCCTTCTCGCAGCATCACCAATATCCGGAAATGGACATGGACCGCAGCGGCGGCGTCATCCGCGACAAAAAACACGCCTTCTCCGCCGACGGCGGTCTGGCCGTCCTCTACGGCAACATCGCTGAAAAAGGCTGCATCGTCAAAACCGCCGGGGTCGACGAATCCATCTGGAAATTCACCGGTCGCGCCCGCGTCTTTGAAAGCCAGGAAGCCGCCGTCACCGGCATTCTGGATCCCAACGTGGTGCAGGCGGGCGACGTGGTCGTCATCCGCTACGAAGGCCCCAAAGGCGGCCCCGGGATGCAGGAAATGCTCTATCCCACCAGCTACCTGAAGTCGCGCGGGCTGGGCAAGGAATGCGCCCTGCTCACCGACGGGCGTTTTTCCGGCGGCACCTCCGGGCTGTCCATCGGCCACGTCTCGCCAGAAGCGGCGCGCGGCGGTGCCATTGCCCTTATTGAAGACGGTGACGAGATTGAAATCGACATTCCCAACCGCAGCATTCACCTGAAAGTCGACGACGCCACGCTGGCCGCGCGCCGCGCGCAGCAGGAAGCACGCGGCGCCGACGCCTGGCAGCCGCAGGCGCGCGCGCGTGAAGTCTCGCCCGCGCTGCAAGCCTACGCCGCGCTCACCACCAGCGCCGACACCGGCGCCGTGCGTGACCTCTCGCAACTTGCCCCGCGCGCCTGACCCGTCTCATCCTTCCCTTTTGCACGCAATGGAAAAAGAAATCACCCTTCTGGAACAGCAGCTCGAAGAGCTGATCGGCCTCTACGACGCCGCGAAAGCCGAAAT
>JAFZMK010000202.1 GCA_017553285.1 Rhodocyclaceae bacterium | reverse complement strand
TGACGAACAAATCGCCCTGCTGCGCAGCCTGCTTTCCTGGCGCGATGACGCCGTGCGCGACGCCACCGGCTGGGTCGACCAACTGCGCAGCGCCACGCTCCACGACACCATCTACGTACTCACCCCGCAAGGGCGCGTCATTGACCTGCCGCGCGGCGCCACGCCAATTGATTTTGCCTACGCGCTGCACAGCGAACTGGGGCACCGCTGCCGTGGTGCCAAGCTCGACGGGCAGCTCGTCTCGCTCAACACGCCGCTGGAAAACGGCCAGCGCGTAGAAATCATCACCGCGCGCGAAGGCGGTCCCTCGCGCGACTGGCTGCAAAACACGCTGGGCTACGTGCGCACGCGCCGCGCGCGTACCAAAATCCGCCAATACTTCAGCAATCTGGAAGAAGAAGAACAAAACACGCGCGGGCGCGCCTTTGTTACCCGCGAACTGGCGCGCGAAGGCTTGTCGCAAGTCAATATCGAACAACTCGCGACGCATTTTGGTTTCCGCACGCCGCGCATCTTCTTCCTCGCCGCCGGTCGCGGCGAAATTGGCCCGCGCGTACTCATCAACGCTGCCCGCAGCCTGAATGAAGCCGCCAACGTCCCCGCCGCCACCGAAGACGCCGCCCCCGAACTCGCCCCCGCCCCCGCCCACCCGCGCCCGCACGGTCACGCCGGGCAAGTGCTGGTGCAAGGGGTGGGCAAACTCATGACCACACTCGGGCGCTGCTGCAAACCCGCCCCGCCCGATGCGATTTCCGGCTTTGTCACCCGGGGGCGCGGGGTGTCCATCCACCGCACCGACTGCCGCGATTTTCAGCGCCTGGCCGCCGCCACGCCCGAGCGCGTCGTCGCCGCACAATGGAACCTGGGCAGACGCAAAGGCGACGAAGCCGAACGCCCCGCCCACTTCGCCATCGACATGGAAGTCTTCGCCAGCGACCGCCCCGGCCTGCTGCGCGACATCACCGAAGTACTCTCGCGCGAAAAAATCAACGTCACCGCCGTCCACACCCACAACCGCCGCGAACGCGCCCACATGCGCTTCACCCTGCAAGTCACCGGCATCGACCAAATGCACCGCGCCTTCGCCCTGATTGGCGAAATCCCCGGCATCACCGGCGTCCAACGCGCAGGCGGCGCATGATTTTCGCCGGGCGCGCTCATGAAACGAATCTTCACCTTCTTGTTGATTGCCCTCTCCCTCCTCGCCCTGATAGCGGGGATTTTCGTTTTGCAAAGCGACAGAAAAATCGTCATCAACATGTCCTCCCTCATGCGGGCATTCAAAGACATGGGCAGCGCCGTATCTGTTGAGCCGCCCCCCGCGCAGACTTCGGCGCAAGAAGCGGAAGCCCGGCGCGTCGCCGCCGCGCTCTCCAGCGCCGCCGCAAAACCGCAGCCGCAGCCCGCGCCCGCCAGCGTCTACAAATGCACCACCGCAAACGGTCGCACCACCTATACCAGCGATGGCGAAGGCAACCCAAACTGTCAGCAGGTCAGCGAAAAACTCTCGGTCGTTCCGCACTACCACGCGCCACGCAACACCGCCGCGCCTACCACAAACACCCCACGCAAACCCGCCCAACCGCAGGGCATCCAGAGCACCAAAAAAACGCTTACCGCACAAGAAGAAAGCAAAACCCAACGTTGCGACGACTTGCTTGAACGCATGGAAAACATCGACCAACAAGCCCGCCAGCGATCCACGCAGTATCTCCGCGACCGAAAAAAACGCCTGCAAGAAGAACACCGCCGCCTGGGCTGCTCGCACTTCCACTCTTCCCGCCACTGAGGAACGTAGGATGGGCAACTTGTTGCCCACGCGGGAACACAAACAGCGTGGGACGGAGGCAAAAAAGCAAAGCATCGCTTTGCCCGCCGTAGCCGGAAGCTGCTTCGCTTTGAGGTGGAAACAAGTTGCCCACCCTACCGCACAAAGCGCCCCACATGGGGCGCTTTTTTATGGGAGCGCGAGCGTCCCGCTCGCAAGAGTGCGGGCAAGATGCCTGCGTTCCCGATTGGACGAACGCGCTGCGTCACCGCCCACCCTACCCGCCCTGCGCGCTTTAGCGCACCGCTTCGTGGTCGCGCCGGTGCACGCTGTCTGCTTGCCAGTGGGTGCTCAGCGGCAGGATGCCTTCGAGTTCTTCGCCTTCTTCTACTGGTACGCCTGTCCAGCCGTTGTCCGTCATCGCGGCATTCGCATCCACCGGTACCTGCTGCGCGGGTTGCGCGCTTTCGGCTTCGGCGGCGCGGTTCATCATTTCTTCTATCCGTTCGGCTTCGCGTTTTTTGCGATCTGCCTTTTCTTCTTCATAGCGCAAACTGCTGCCCGCCTCTACCGCCTTGCGCCAGGCGCGGATGGTGGCGATGGCGCCGGTCTCGTCCGGCTCGATGCGCGCGGGGCGCGTGGGTTTGACTTCCCGGCGCAGGGCGTCAGTGGTTTGCACCGCTTCACAGTTGAGCGCGCCGCCGCCCATCCAGCACACCGTCGATTGCCCGGGCGCGGCGGCGTTCAGGCGTTTTTCACCGGCAGTTTTTGCCGCCGCCTGGCGCAAAATTTTGTCGAAGGCGCTCGCTTCGCTGCTGGTTTTGGCGCGCGAGGCTTGCGACTGACGCAAGACGGCGGGCACGTTTTCCTGAATTCGCATGATGCTTTCCCCATGTGGTACACGGGGTTTATGCAAGTTTCATACCACCCGCGCCCCCGCGTCTGCGCTACCATCGTTCGCATTGCTTGCGAACTTCCGGTCTGCTGTCATGATTTCTGTCTCTCCCGCCCGCTGCGTGCAGGTGCTCTACACCGGCGGCACCATCGGCATGGTGCGCGGCCCGCACGGGTTGCGTCCGGCCTCGGATTTCGCCGCACGGATGGCGGCGGCGCTGCAAAACCATCCGCGCCCGTTGCCCGCGTATCGCTTCACCGAACTGGCGCCGCCCATCGACAGCGCCACGCTCACGCACGCGCACTGGCAGCAGATGCACGCGGCGCTGATTGACGCCGCCGAAAGCGGCGCGTGCGATGCCGTGCTGCTGCTGCACGGCACGGACACATTGGCCTATACCGCTGCGGCGCTGGCGCATTTGCTCGTCGACTATCCGCTGCCGGTGGTGCTCACCGGTGCCATTCATCCTGCCGATTTCCCTACCAGCGATGCCTGGCCAAACGTGTGCGGCGCGCTCGCCGCGCTGGGCGCGGGCAGCGTGCGCTCGGTGGCGGTGCATTTTCACGGGCAATTGTTTGACCCCTTGCGCGTCACGAAATGGCGCAGCCACACGGCGGATGCGTTCATCGCCTTGCCGCGCCCGCGCACGGAAGATGCGCCCGCGCCCCTGCCCGCCTGCCTGCACTGGCGCACACCGCGCCGCTCCGTGGCGCTGGCGGCGTTGCCGTTTGTGCCGGGGCTGCGCGCAGACACGCTTTGCGCCGTGCTCGATAGCGGGTTGGAGGCACTGCTGCTCGAATGCTATGGCACCGGCACGGCACCGACGGATAACCCGGACATTCTCGCCGCCTTGCGCGCGGCGCATGAGCGCGGTGTGCTGCTGGCGGCCATCAGCCAGTGTCCGGCAGGCGCGGTGCAGCCGGATGTGTACGCGGTCAGCCATGCCTTGTTTGCCAGCGGCGTTTGCCCGGCGGGGGCGCTGTCGCGCGAGGCGGCGCTGGCGCGCATCTATGCGCTGCTGGGCGCGGGTTTGTCGCGCGATGAGGCCGCCGCGCTATTGCCCGTCCAGTGGCCGTAAAACGCGGCGCGCACAAAAAAAGACCCGCAGCGCCAAAGGGCGGCTGCGGGCGCGTGAGGAGGAGAACAAAAACTTCGCGCGGCGCACTCAGTGGCGCAGTTTGCGCATCCGCTCGGCGGGCGTGATGATGTCGGTGAGGCGGATACCGAATTTGTCGTTGACCACGACGACTTCGCCTTGCGCAATCAGCGTGCCGTTGACCAGTACGTCCATCGGCTCGCCAGCCAGACCGTCGAGTTCCACCACCGAGCCGTGCGCCAGTTGCAGCAGGCTGCGGATGGTGAGCTTGGTGCGCCCCAGTTCGACGGTAATCTGGACGGGAATGTCCAGAATCATGTCGAAATCCTGGATGCCGCCCGCCGGCATGTTGCCGGCACCAAAATCCTGGAAATTGGCCGGACGTGCCTGATACGGCGAATCTGCCGCAGCCGCCAGTTCGGCGGCGACCTGCTGGGCTTCGCCGTCGACGCTGGCCTGCTCGCTCATCGCGGCTGCCCAGTCGTCTTCGCTGATGGCGGCGTCGCCACCGCCTTCGGCTTCGGCCTGCTCGCTCATCGCCGCTGCCCAGTCGTCTTCGCTGATGGCGGCGTCGCCGCCGCCTTCGGCTTCGGCCTGTTCGCTCATCGCCGCAGCCCAATCGTCTTCACCAACGGGCGCGTCGGCAGCCGCATCGGCTGCTGCTTCGGCAGCTTCGTTGCCGGGGATTTCTTCTTCGTCAGCCATGATTCCATGCTCCGGTTATCCGCCCGCATTCGGCGCGGCGGGGGTGTCTGCGGCCCCTTCTTCCTGCAAGGCCGCATCTTCTTCATCATCCAACATTTCGTCGACTTCTTCGGTCTCTTCGGCTTCGCGCTCGGCCACGCTGCAAATCATCTTCACCGCGTAGTGACCGTTGCTGACCCCGTATTCCATTTCCATCACCGGCACCTGATCGATTTCGGCGCGGATGAATTCGGGCACGTCGAGCATCACCACATCGCCCGGGCGCATGTTGACGATGTCGCGCAGCGTCAGCGGCGCGCTGCCCAACTGGCAAACCAGCTCTACTTCCACCGACTGCAACTGGCGGGTGAGCGTGGTCGACCAGCGTTTGTCCTTGCTGAGGTGGTCGCTTTGCATGGTGGAGTAGATCAGCTCGCGGATCGGCTCCATCATGGAATACGGAAAGCAGATGTGCATTTCAGACTGCGCATCGCCAATTTCCACACTGAAGGTGGTGGAGACGACAATCTCGGAAGGCGTGGCGATGTTGGCGAACTGCGAGTTCATCTCGGAACGGATGTATTCGAGATTGAGCTTGTAGACCGGTTCCCAGGCGCGGCCATACTCGGTGAAGACCACGTCCAGCATCCCCATGATGATGCGCTGTTCGGTGGGGGTAAATTCGCGCCCTTCCACGCGGGTGTGAAAGCGCCCGTCGCCGCCGAACATGTTGTCGATGACGATGAAGACCAGATTGGGGTCGAAAATGACCAGCGCCGTGCCGCGCAGCGGCTTGGCCTGCACCAGATTGAGGTTGGTGGGCACGACCAGGTTGCGGACAAACTCGGAGTATTTCTGCACCTTGATGGTGCCGACCGAAATTTCCATGCTGCGGTGCATGTAGTTGAACATGCCGATGCGGAAATAGCGGGCGAAGCGTTCGTTGATCAGCTCCAGCGTGGGCATACGCCCACGCACGATGCGCTCTTGCGTGGCAAGGTCGTAGGAACGAACGCCACCTTCTTCGCCGGCCTCTTCTTCGGCCTCGTCTTCGGTGTCGCCAGTCACGCCCCTGAGCAGGGCGTCGACTTCATCCTGGGAGAGAAAATCGGACATGGCGTTCGTCCCCGGCGCGCATCACCCCATCACTGGATGATGAGCGAATTGAACAAGACTTTGATCACCGGCCCCCACGGACCAGACGGCTGCGCCGGACGGGCATAGCCGAGGGCATCGTTGATGGCGGTGAGAATTTCCTGGCTGAGCGCTTCCTGCCCCGTGGCCGTGCGGATGTCCGAGGGCTTTTTGGAGGCGAGGATGCGGTTGATGATGTCGTTAATCTGCGGCTTGCGCGCTTCAATCATGGCGGCGTATTTCGGGTCGGTCGCCACTTCCAGCACAATCTTGGCTTGCACGAAGCGCTCACCCTCTGCCGGGTCGAGGTTTTTCACATACGGCGGCAGTTCGATATAAACCGGCGGCTGGGCGTTGTCGACCACAATCGGGTCGTGCAGTTCCGGCTCTTTGCTTTCTGCCACGGCAGTCTCGTGCGCGGCTTCTTCGTCGCCGCCACCGCTTTTGTGTTTGCCCAGCAGCAGACCGCCCACGAAGGCGACCGCGATGAACACAAACACGAGCAGCGCGATGATGACTGCGAGCAGAAGTTTCTTGATGAAGCCGCCTTTGGGTTTCGCGGGCGGGGCTTCAGTTGCCGCTTCGTCGGCGGCGGGAGCGGGAGCGGGTTTAGCCATGATGCGGGTTCTCCTGATAGCTGAGGGCGATTATGCATCGCATCGGCCTTCAGCCATCTGTGGAAAAAGCGCGGGCTATTCCCCCTATTCGGCGTTCAGGCAAAGATGTCGATGGCGCCGTCGCCCATGAGTGCGGCCAGCGAACTGGCGGTGTTCGTGGCAATCGAGGATGCCATCTCGCCTTGCGCGGCGTGCCCGCCATCGTGCGAGCCGCGCCGCGAATGCCCCGCGCCGCTGCCCTCACCTTCGCCCGCCTGCCCCTGAAAGAGCTGCTGCGGGTTTTCGCCAGTGCTGACATCAGCTTGCGCCAACTGGATGTTGGACTGCTGGAGCAGTTCGCGCAGCCGTGGCAGCGCCTGTTCCAGCATGTCGCGGGTGGCGGCGGAGGCCGACACAAACTGTGCCGTCATCTGGTCGCCGTTCATGTGCAACGTGACACCGAGTTTACCCATATTCGGCGGGCTAAGCACAAGTTCGGCCTTGCCTTCGCCGCGCTGCGCCAGCCACGACAGGCGCACGCTCATTTCATCCGTCCAGCCTTTTTGCCCGGCAGGCGTATACACCGGCAGTTGCTGCACGGTGACGGTGCGCGTGCCGTTGGCGCTGGTTTGCCCGGGCACGGAACCGGTAAGCGCGTTGAGATGCTGCGCCTGCGCGGCGCTGTTTGCCGCCGTGCCCGCGCCCGCGCCGGTGGCTGCGACCGTACTCGCCACATTCGCACCCGCCGCGCCATTGCCCGCCACGCCTTTTGCCGCCAGCACGGCGGCGAAACTCTCACCCGTCTGCGCCGTTGCCGCTTTGGCATTGGCGCTTTGCGCCGCCTGCTGCGCACTGGCCAGCGCGGCAGCCGGCGTCTGCGCGCCGCCTTTTTGCGCCAGCAACGCGGCGTGCGGATTGCCACGCGCCTGCGCGCCTTTGCCCTGCCCGTCTTCCAGGGCGAGGTTGAGGGTGAGTTCTTGCGTGCCAGAGAGCGCGCCTTGCGCGTCTTCTTCCAGCAGACCGGGGACGAGAATCGGCGCGTTCAACTCGCCCTGGCGCAGCGCCGCATCGCCCTGCACGGCAACGGCAGCCTGCGCTGCCACCGCCTGCATCACCGGCAATTGCGCAACCTTTGCCGCCGGATCGGCAAGGGCGGCAATTTTTTCCGCCCAGTTTGCCTCATCGACAATTTCTTCCACCACGTCCTGTTCAGCGACAATCAGCGGCTGGGCTGCCGCCTGCGCTTGCACGGCGGCGTCTTCCGTTCCCTCGCCTTCGCCGGGCTGCGCAGCGCTTTGCCCTTCGCCGCCCTCATTTTCGGCAGGCGTTTGCGCCGCCACGGCCTCGGCACCAGCGGCGGCTTCTTCTACGGCGTCGTTGTGTGCTTCGCTGGCGCCTTCGGCATTGCGCGGGTGCGCGGCGCGTTCGGTTTGCGAACGGTTGTGGGTGCGGGCGTTTTTGTCGGTTTTGCCGGTTTTGTCCGCGCTATCGGCGCGGTTCAGTTCGTTTTTCGGCAATTCCGCCTCCGGCGTGCGCACACGCATATCCGCGCTTTCGCGGCTGCGCCCTTCGTCGCCCACCGCGCGGCTGCGTTCTTCGGCACGGCGTTCGCTGGCACGATTGCGCTCGGCGCTGCGTGCGCTTTGCTTGTCGTTGCCGGCGCGCATGATGTCGTTGCGGTTGCCGCTGCTGTTGCGGTCTGCCGGCAAATTGCGACTGCCGCCGGAATGTTCGGCACCCGAAACACGCTGCCCGAAGAGGCTGACAAAGCCGGTTTCCGCCTGCGCGCGCAGCGATGAATCGGCACTGCGGCCATTTTCAGTGCTGCTGCCATTACTGGCACTGGCGGAAGGATTCAAAAGCAGGGCGGAAGTATTGGAAATCATGGCGCACATCCTTGCGGGAAAGAGGAGGGTCACTTCATGCAAAGCAGGTTTCATGCCAACACAGTCACGTCGGCGGCGGCGCACTGCTGCTAGAATCCTGAAACGTCCACGTTTTCCAGAATTTTCGCCATGCCTGCCCTCTATATCACCGAAGCCGAAGTCGCCGCCCATATCGACATGGAAACTGCCCTCGAGGCAGTTGCAAACATCATGCCCGCCTACGTGCGCGGCGAAGTCGTCGATTACCCGCGCCAGCGCGTGCGCCTGCCGCATTCCATGATGCACATGCTGCAAGCGGGCATTCCGGCGTACAACCTCACCGGCTACAAGGCGTACACCTCTGCCGGTGGCAAGGCGCGTTTCTGGGTGCATCTGTATGACGCCACCACGGGCGAGGCGGTTGCCGTCATCGAGGCGGACTTGCTCGGCATGTTGCGCACCGGCGCGGCAGGCGGCGTGGCGGCGCGGGCGCTGGCGCGAGCTGATTCGCAAAGCGTGGCGCTGTTCGGCGCTGGCTGGCAGGCGGAAGGTCAGGTACGCGCACTGGCGGCGGTGTTTCCGAATCTCGCCCGCATTCAGGTCAGCGCCCGCAATGCCGAGCGCATCGCCAGCTTCTGCGAACGCATGAAAGAGACCACCGGGCTGGACATTATCCCCGCGCCCAGTGCGGAGGCCGCCGTGCGCGAGGCCGATATTGTCGTCACCGTCACCACTTCGCCCAAGCCGCTGTTTGAAGCCGAATGGCTGCGCGCCGGCACGCACATCACCGCCGCCGGTTCCAACAGTCTGGTGCGGCGCGAAATTTCCGAAGCCACGTTAAAGCGCGTCGATGTCATCTGCGTCGACAGCCGCGAAGTCGCCCTGCGCGAAGCAGGCGATTTGCTGCCGCTGCTGGAAAAAGGCCGCAGCCATCCCGGGCGTTGGGTAGAGCTGGGCGAACTGCTCGCCGGCTGGCGTCCCGGGCGCAGCAACGCGGAAGAAATCACCCTGTTTGAATCGCAGGGCATGGGCGTGATGGATATTGCGCTCGCCGCCCGCGTGCTGGAGCGTGTCCGCGCCGCCGGCGGCGGCACGCCCCTGCCCTATTGACCCTTGGCGACGGCGAACGGAGACGCGCGTATGCCTACCCTGATTCTCAGCATGGACGGCCTCGTCCTGCGCGAAGTGCAGCTCAAGGAAGGCCGCACCCGCATCGGGCGCGCGGGCGACAACACGCTGCAACTCGATAACCCCGCCGTCAGCCAGCATCACGCCGCCATCACCGTCGTCGGCGGCGATGCCTTTCTGGAAGACTGCGACAGCACCAACGGCACCCAGCTCAACCAGGGCAACGTGCGCCGCGCCGTGCTGCGCAATAACGACCTCATCACCATCGGCAAATACCAGTTGCGCTATCTCAGCGCCGACCCGCCGGACACCCTCGCGCCGCGCGAACCACCAATCAATCCGGCGGCCACCATCCACGAGAAGGAACCGCAGCCGCTGCCGCCAGCGGGCGAACTGCGCCTGCTCACCGGCGCGCGCGCCGGGCAAGCTGTGCCGCTGGCGCGCCCCTTCCTCAACATCGGCACGCCCGAACAGCAACTCACCATCCTGCGCCACGGCGCCGAATACCTCGTCACCCAAACGGCGGGCGACACCCCCGCGCTGCTCAATGGCGACCCCGTGGGCGAACGCCCCCGCCCGCTTAACCACCGCGACACGCTTGAAGTCGCCGCCACCCGCATGGTCTTCCTCGCCCCCGTTGCCCCGAAACAGGAGTAAGCCCGCATGTACCGCATCGCCCCCAGCCTGCTTTCCGCCGATTTTGCCGCCCTCGGCGACGAAGTGCGCAACGTCACCGCCGCCGGTGCAGACTGGATTCATCTGGACGTAATGGACAACCACTACGTGCCCAACCTCACCGTCGGCCCGCTGGTCTGCGCCGCCATCCGCCCGCACACC
>JAFZMK010000201.1 GCA_017553285.1 Rhodocyclaceae bacterium | reverse complement strand
GTCTTTCCGTTCTCGGTCGCTTCTTGCTCACTTTGGGGGCAACGGCTACCGGGCTGGTTTCCACCGCGCAGGCGGACGTACAAGGGCTGGACCTGCCCGTGCCCGTGGCGCAAGAGCCGATTGGGCGTTCCACCGGTCTGGCGCCGAACGTGCTCATCCTGATGGATGATTCGCACTCCATGGATCACTCCCACATGCCGGATTCCATCTCGAAGCATCCGAAACTCAAAGGCGCCTTCCATGGCGGCACGACTTTTGCCTACAACATCCAAAACCCCGGCGGTCACTTCTTTGCCGGGCGCATGTGGTATGACTCGAACACGGATTTCCCCATCAACCTCATCAGGTTTGACCCCAACAAAGACTATCTGCCCTGGCCTACGGGCGAACCCCGTCCTTCGCCTAACGCAGATTTCCCCCGCGTAAAAGATTCCCCCCGCGACCTGCTCAACGCCTCCCGTGGCCTGCCTGACAGCCCCGGGGAAACCCGGCGCACCCGCCTCTGGTTCCGCGACGAGGTGGTCTACTACAAAAACACCAACGACAAAAAATACTTCGGTGAAAAACACCGCAAGGACCCTGAGGGCAACGACGGCTGGAACGGCTACACCGTGGGCTGGTGGGTGAATCATCACCGCTCCATGACAGATCTCCGGGACACCAAGGATTTCAACAACCCCAGCACGGGGCTGCACACCGCTGGCGCGCTGCCGCCGCTCTACATCATGCGTGTCAACGAGCAATACATCAAAGGGAAGTACGGTGGCGTGGATGCCCCCCGCGACGAAACCCAATACTTCAAAATCACCTTTGCGCTCAACAAGAACTACGGCCTCTGGAACACCGAAATTTCCGGCGTGAAGTACGACCCGAATAACAAGAATGACCCGCTGAACGACGTATGGGAAGATTCCCAGATCACTCGTGACTTCGGCAAAAGCTACGCCTGGCCGAAGAACCGGGACTTCGTCTTCCTCGACAAAGATGGCAAGGTCACCCGCCGCATCTCGCCCCAAAAACTGTTCGAGAACTACTGGAACTTCCTGTTCTATCACAACAGCCGTCAGGCGCTGGCGCGCGGCGCGCTGCTGGAAACCATCGCTGAGCGCGGCGAAGACCTTCGCGTCGGGTACACCACGCTGCATCCCACGATGAGCAAAACCAGCAACAAACTGGGAAGCTGCGAGGTTGAAACTGCGCCCGGCAAGAGGGCTTGCGACTTTTCGCAAACCACCGCCCCCTTGCCCATCCTGCACCGTATTCCGGTCAACACCGATGATGGTCTGCTCACCAGCGCAAACCGTAAAACGCTGGTGGATTACATCATGAATTCCCGCGTCAACTCCGGGCTGCAAACCATCACTGCGCTGCGGTACGCGCTGCACACCGCAGGCCAGTATTTCAGCGATGCCACCTCCAGCGATAGCCCCTACAAAGGCAGGAAAACCATGTCCTGCCGCCAGAACCTCGCCCTCATGCTGACCGACGGCATCTACTTCAAGGAAAACCCCAGCGGTTACGGGGACGTGGACGGCACGGCTGGCGAGACCATCGTCAGCGCCAACGGCGTGCGCAGCTACACATACAAACCGGCTGCCCCCTACCGCGACGGGCCGGACAAGAAATATTCCAACTCGCTGGCCGACGTTGCCATGTATTACTGGAAGCGGGATCTGGTGCCCGAAAACGACACCGAAGCCGGCAAAAACGATGTGCCCGTCACCGGCAACGACCCCGCCTTCTGGCAGCACATGCGCACCTACGCCATTTCCTTCGGCGAAGGTCAGGTGCTGGAAAACGGCATTGCGCCGGGGCTGCCGGGCGCATCGCGCAACTACTGGGAGAGCACGGACAACTTCACCGGCAAAATGGAAGACCTCTGGCACGCTGCCGTCAATGGCCGTGGCCAGTACTTCACCGCCTACGATAGCGCCCAGCTTGCCCACGCCCTGAAAACCATTCTCGGCGAAGCCAACTCGGGTTCCGGCCCCGGCTCGACGTCAGCGGCC
>JAFZMK010000200.1 GCA_017553285.1 Rhodocyclaceae bacterium | reverse complement strand
GGAGCGGCGTGGCGTTTCTCAACGATATGGGGCGCGAATTTTTCGCGCTGCTGTTCATTCCGCTGCTGATGCGGCGCACGCCGTCCGCCGCCGTGGGCACGGGCGGGGGGACGACGATGGATTTCACGCTGCCGGTCATCCAGCATTCGGGCGGCGCAGAGGCAACCTTGCTGGCCATCAGCTTTGGCTTTCAGGTCAACCTTCTCTCGCCCTTGCTGCTGGTATTTTTTTCGTCGTGGAAATGAACGCCCGCCCCGCCCACACTACAAACCGACACACCCGCGCGCCCCATGTGCGCGGAAAATCGGGGCGCAGCTTTTCGCGCCCTCGTCAGGAGAACCGCCCATGAACCGCGCCGCCCCTCCCGCCCTTGCCTCGCCCCGCCGCCAGACGGGGGGCGCGGGCGCGTGGTTTGTCGTGTTGCTCGTCCTGGCGCTGGGTGCGTGGTTGTGGTGGCACAAACCGGCGCAAACCGGCGCGGGCAGACCCGGCGCTCGCACTGATGAAGCGCTGCCGGTGGGCGTTGCCGCCGTGGTTGCGCGCACCGTGCCGCTGGAAGTGCGCGCGCTGGGCACGGTCACACCCGCCAACACCGTTACCGTACAGGCGCGGCTGGATGGACGGCTGGAAGCCCTCGGTTTTGAGGAAGGCCAGCCAGTCAAGCGCGGGCAGATGCTGGCGCAACTGGATGCGCGCGCGGCGCAGGCCGCCGTGGAGCAGATGCGCGGGCAGGTGCGCCGCGATGAGGCGCTGCTGGAAAACGCGCGGCGCGATTTGAAACGCTACCGCCAGTTGCAGGAAGTCGATTCCATTTCCGCCCAGCAGGTCGATACCCAAGCCGCCAAGGTGCGCGAATACGAAGGCACGGTGCAGGCGGGGCGGGCGCAATTAAAAGAGGCGGAAGTGCTGCTCTCACACACGCGCATCACTTCGCCCATCGACGGCGTGGCCGGACTGCGGCAGGTGGACGTGGGCAACATGGTGCGCGCCTCGGATGCCAACGGCATTGTGGTGGTCACGCAGTTGCAGCCCATCGACGTGCGCTTTTCGCTGCCCGAGGCGGACTTGCCGCAGTTACAGCGCGCGCGCGCGCAAGGCGTGCCCAGCGTCACCGTCTGGGACCGCGATGAGCGCACGCTCTTGGCGACCGGCACGCTGGCGGCAGTCGATAACCGCATTGATGCCAACACCGGCACGCTGGCGCTGAAGGCGCGCTTTGACAACGCCGACGGCGCGCTCTTCCCCAACCAGTTCGTCAACGTGCATCTGGCGCTGGGCGAGATGCCGCAAGCATTGCTCGTGCCCACGGCGGCGGTCGTGCCGGGGCGCAAGGGCAATTTTGTCTACGTGCTCACGCCGGAAGGCACGGCGGTGCGCACGCAGGATGTCGTCACCGACGGCGAAGCGGGCGACTACACCCTCATCCGCGAAGGCTTGCAGGCGGGGCAGGAAGTCGTCGTCGACGGGCTGGACCGCCTGCGCGACGGCGCACCCATCCGCCGCATCGTGCGCGAGGCGGCAGAAGATGCGCCGCCTGCCGCGCCGCAGCCCTAACGCGGTGCGCGCGCCATGAATCCGTCCCGCCTGTTCATTCTGCGTCCGGTGGCGACCACGCTGCTGATGTTGGCGCTGGTGCTCGTCGGGCTGGGGGCGTACCGGATGCTGCCGGTGGCGGCGCTGCCGCAGGTCGATTACCCGACCATCCGCGTCTTTACGCACTACCCCGGTGCCAGCCCTGACGTGATGCTGGCAACCGTCACCGCGCCGCTGGAACGCCAGTTCGGGCAGATGCCGGGCTTGATGCAGATGACTTCCAACAGCAGCGGCGGCACGTCGGTGATTACCCTGCAATTCAGTCTGGATTTGCCGCTGGAAGCTGCCGAGCAAAGCGTACAGGCCGCCATCAACGCGGCAAACAGCCTGCTGCCGTCGGACTTGCCCGCTTCGCCGGTCTACAACAAGGTGAATCCGGCAGATGCGCCGGTCATCAGTCTGGCGCTCACCTCCCATGAATTGCCGCTGACCCGTTTGCATGACCTTGCCGACACGCGCCTTGCGCAAAAGCTGGCGCAAGTCACCGGCGTCGGGCTGGTGACGATTGCTGGCGGCCAGCGCCCGGCGGTGCGCGTGCAGGCCAACCCGCAGGCGCTCGCCGCGCATGGGCTTACGCTGGCCGACGTGCGCGCGCGCATTGCACAGGCCAACGTGCGTTCAGCCAAAGGCAGTTTTGACGGCGCGGCGCGCTCGTCGACCATCGATGGCAACGACCAGCTTGCTTCGGCGCAGGAATACCGCCAGCTCATCTTGCGCATGGAAGACGGGCAGGCGCTGCGCCTGGGCGACGTGGCGCAGGTCAGCGAAGGCGCGGAAGACGCCCGTCTGGGCGCGTGGGCAGACGGGCAACCGGCCATCGTGGTCAATGTGATGCGTCAGCCGGGCGCGAACGTCATCGACGTGGTCGAACGCATCCACGCGCGCCTGCCCGCGCTGCGCGCTGCGCTCCCCGGTGCGGTGGAACTGCTCTTTGCCATCGCGCTGGTGGTGCTGGTGATTTACGTTTTTCTGCGCAGCGCCGTGGCGACCATCATTCCCGCCGTGGCGGTGCCGCTCTCCCTCATCGGCACCTTTGCGGTGATGTATCTGCTGGATTATT
>JAFZMK010000020.1 GCA_017553285.1 Rhodocyclaceae bacterium | reverse complement strand
GTTTGCGCGCCTGCGCACGCGCGATGCGCTGCCGCCATTGCTGCGCCGCTATGGCGCGCCGCGCCTGATTCTGGGCGGGGGCAGCAATATTTTGCTGGCGGGCGATGTGGACGGGCTGGTGCTGCGCGTGGAATTGTCTGGCGTAGCAACAGTGGGCGAAGACCAGGACTGGCGCTACGTGGAAGCGGCGGCGGGCGAGTCGTGGGATGGACTGGTGCGCGCGCTGCTGGCGCAAGGCGTGCCGGGGCTGGAAAACCTGATTGCCATTCCGGGCACGGTGGGCGCGGCACCGGTGCAAAACATTGGCGCTTACGGCGTGGAGGCAAGCGAGCGCATCGCCGCCGTCGAAGCCTTCGATTTGCGCAGCGGCCAGTTGCAGTGGTTCGAGGGCGCGCAGTGCGGCTTTGCCTATCGTGATAGCCGCTTCAAGCAAGAGGCCGGGCGCTGGCTGATTTGCCGGGTACGGTTTCGCTTGCCCAAACGCTGGCAGCCGGTGTTGCGCTACGCAGAGTTGGCGCAGACCTTCGCGGCGGGCAGCCCGCCGGATGCGCGCGCGGTGGGGGATGCAGTGGCGGCCTTGCGTCAGCGCAAATTGCCTGACCCGACCGTGTTGCCGAACGCGGGCAGTTTTTTCAAAAACCCGACGGTCTCCGCCGAAGAATTGGCGCGCTTGCAGGCGCGTTTTCCGGCGCTGCGCCATTTTGCGCAGCCCGATGGCAGCGCGCGCATCGCCGCCGCCTGGTTGATTGAACAATGCGGCTGGAAAGGCCGCCGTTTGGGTGCGGCAGGCATTCACGCCGAGCACGCGCTGATTGTGGTCAACCACGGCGGCGCGACGGGCGCGGATGTGCTGGCGCTGGAAGCAGCGGTGCGCCAAGCGGTGCAGGAACGTTTCGGGCTGGTGCTGGAGCGCGAACCCGTGCTGGTCGGCGGCGGTGCGGCGGCTTAATCCAGCCGGTGCGAAGCGGTGCGGGCAAGCACGAGGCAGCGCACCTGCGCGGCACCGTGGCGTTTGCATTCGGCGGCCAGTGCGTGCAGGCTGGCGCCGGTAGTCATCACATCATCAATGGCAAGCAGCCGCAGCCCGTCCAGACGGCGGCGGGCGGCAAAGGCGCGGCGCAGATTGCGGCGGCGCTGGCGCAGCGGCAGCGACACCTGCGGTGGCCCCGCCTGCGTGCGCATTACCGCATCGGCCAGCAGCGGGATGCGCCAGAGGCGCGACAAGGCGCGCGCCAGTTCCAGCGATTGATTGAACCCGCGCGCCGCTTGCCGCGCCGGATGCAGCGGCATGGGCACGAGCGCGTCGGCTTGCGGGCGGGGCAGGGTGTGCGCGGCGTGCTGGGCGAAAAAGGTCGCCAGTCCCATTTGTGCCCGATATTTGAACAGATGAATCAGACGGTCGACGGGAAAAGCGTAGGCGAACACGGCGGCGCTGGCATCGAAGGCGGGCGGCGATTTGGCGCACGTGCCGCACAGCGTCTGCCCGGCGGCGGGCAGCGCGATGGCGCAACGCGCACAAGCCTGCGCCGCTGGCGGCGGCAAGCTGGCGACACAGCGCGCACACAAAACGTATGCCGCGCTGGCATCGGCGCGCGCGCCGCACAACTGGCAAGTGGCGGGCAGGGCGCGCGCAAGGCATTCGCGCCAGTGTGTGCGCAAGAGGGGGATGAGGGTGGACAAAACCGGCTCCGCTGCGTGAATATCGGCTTCGTATTGTACGAGCAGGAGAAGAACGGCATGGCGCAACTCGATTGTGCGCGCGTGCATCGGCGCTTTGCCCGCGCGGGGCGGCAGCCGGATTTTTTCAGCGAAGAGCTGGCGCACCGCCTCATGGCGCGGCTGGACGTGATGCGCATCGCGCCTGCGCGGGTGCTGGATTTGGGCTGCGGCGCGGGGCGCGATGTGCTGGCACTGCGCGCGCGCTGGACGCAGGCGCAGGTGTGTGGCGTGGATTTTGCGCTGCCCGCGTTGCGCCAGGCATCTGGTGCGCGCCGTGGCTGGCGGCGCTGGTTGGCTGCGCGCGCGCGTGCGCCGCAGTGGTGCGCGGCAGATGCGCGCACTCTGCCGTTTCGGGACAACAGTTTTGACCTCGTCTGGGCGAATGGTTTGTTGCAATGGCTGGCGGACGTGCCGGCAGCGCTGGCGGAAATTGGCCGCGTGCTCGCGCCCGATGGTTTGTTTTTGTTTGCCACGCTGGGGCCGGATACGCTGCGTGAACTGCGTGCGCTGGCACCCGCGCGCGTGCATGGTTTTTGGGACATGCACGATTTGGGCGACGCGCTGCTTGCCGCCGGGCTGCACGCGCCGGTGATGGAAATGGAAATGCTCACGCTGCGCTATGCGTGCGCGGCGGATTTGTGGCGTGATTTGCGCGCCGGTGGCGCCGGCAATGCCCGCGTGGATGCGCCGCAGCATCTGGGGCATCGCGGTGCGTTGCAGCATCTGGCGCAGGCGCTGGAAGCGAGACGTGAAGCGGACGGGCGCTTTGCGGTGAGCGCCGAACTGGTCTTTGGTCACGCCTGGGGGACGCAGGCGGGCGCGGCGGCGGCAGGCGCACCGGGCGCGCCGCAGGTGATGCGGTTTTTTTCGCCGGAGAAGTGACGCCGCAGCTTAGCGCGGCGCTTTGCCGCCGCCGGGTTTGACGGGCTTGGGCTGGAAGGCGAGACAGGGTTTGCCGCTGCTCATGCGCACTTCGACGCTGGGCAGGTTCTTGCTGCGAAAGCCGATGATTTTGCAGCCGTAAGGCAGGTTGCGCTCGTGGGTGATGAACAAGCCCTGACAGCGAAAACAATCCGGATTGGGCGTGCGGTTCATGCCGACGGGCGGGCGAGCAGTTTGCGGATGGTTTGCAGCAGTTCCGCTTCGTTAAAAGGCTTGCCGAGGTAGTGGGAAGCGCCCAGTTCGGCGGCGCGGCTGCGGTGTTTGTCTGCCGTGCGCGAGGAAATCATGACAATCGGAATGCGCGCGGTGTCATTCTGCGCGCGCAGCCGTTTGAGCAGCACAAAGCCATCCATGCGCGGCATTTCGATGTCGCTCAAAATCAGCGCCGGGCGGTTTTGCGGAATCAGGCTGAGGGCTTCTTCGCCGTTGCTGGCGGCCAGCGATTGATAACCGGCGCGCTCCAGCGTGCGGGCGGTGTGCGAGCGCACGGTGATGGAATCGTCGACGATGAGAATCAGCGGGCGGGCTTCGCCATCGGGCTGCTCCACGTCGGAGGGCGCGCGCAGCGAAGAGCTGGCGAGCAGGGCGAAGGGGTTGATGGCAATGGCGATGGTGTCGTCCGGCAGCAGCGCTGCACCCTGCACGCCGGGAATGCGGGCAAGTTGCGGACCGGCGTTTTGCAGCAGGATTTCGCGCGAGCCGACAAATTCGCTGCACCGCAAGGCGAGGATGCGCGCACCGCTGCGCAGCAGCAAGGTGTGCTGGGCTTCGGGCGCGACCGGCCCGGGCGGACGCCCCAGCAGGCTGGAGAGCAGCAGCGGCGTGGGGCAGGAATTTTCGTGGATGATTTCTTCGCCGGGTTCAAACATGCGGATGACCAGGTGCGAAGAAATGGCGAAGGTCTGGTTGCCTTCGCGCACCAGCATGGAGGGGATGAAGACGGTGGCCAGCGGCAGGCGGATGTAGATGCCCAGCCCTTCGCCGGTGCTGGTTTGCAGGGTCAGCCGCCCCTTGGCAGCATCGATGGCGGCATGAACAATGTCCATGCCGATGCCGCGCCCGGAGACGGTGGAAACATCGTGCGCGGTGCTGAAGCCGGGGTGGAAGATGAGGCGGGCGAGGGTTTCCGTGCCGGGCTGGCCGTCAGGCGGCAACAAGCCCAACTGGCGCCCGCGCTCGGCGACGGCTTCCAGATTCAGGCCGCTGCCGTCGTCGGTCAGATCAATTTGCAGCTCGTCGTCGTTGCGGCGCACGTGGATGGCAATCAGGCCGGTTTCAGACTTGCCTTGTTGCAGGCGGATTTCGGGCGTTTCGATGCCGTGGGCGACGGCGTTGCGCAGCAGGTGTTCCAGCGGCCCGGTGATGTGTTCGAGCAAGGTGCGTTCCAGCTCGGTATCTTCGCCGGTGATTTCCAGACGCGCGCGTTTGCCCGTCTGGCGGGTGCTTTCGCGTACCACGCGGTGCAGCCGTTCGCTGATGGTGCGGAAGGCGGCGGCACGGGTGTCGGCAAGGGTTTGCTGCATGTCGTGGCACAGCGTGCTTTGCTGGCGCAAGGCGACGTGGATTTGCTCGCTGGCGCGCTCAAAGCCTTGCCGCAGGCTGTCGATGTCGGCACTGCTCTCGGAGAACTGGCGGGCGAGTTCTTGCAGGCGGGTGTAGCGGTCGAGTTCCAGCGGGTCGAACGCCTCGTCGCTGGCCTGCTGGGCGGCGCGCTGGGAAAGCATCTGCAAATCGGCCTGCAATTCGGCTTCCCGGCTGTGCTCGCGCAGGCGCGAGAGGCTCGCGCCCAGTTCGCGCAGACCGCGCTGCATACTTTCGAGGTGGTTTTCGATGCGGGTGCGCGCCAGCGTGAGTTCGCCAATCTGGCGGCTGAGCTGTTGCAGCGTGTCGGTCTCAATGCGGATGCTGGCGGGCACGGCTTCGGTGCCGTGGGTGCGCAGTTCTTCGATCAGGTGCTGGGTGTGGTCGCTGCCCGCGAGCAGGGTGTCGATGAGGGCGGCGAGCGGGCGCTCTTCGCCCAGCAGGGCTTCTTGCTGGTGCAAATGGGCGGCGAGATCGGCGGCCTTGACCATGTTGGCATTGCCTTTCATGGTGTGCAGCAGGCGGGCAATCTGCGTTGAGGCGTCGGTGTTTTGCGGGTTGGCCTGCCATTGGCGCAGATAGGCGACCAGTTGGGCGAGCAGTTCGCTTTCTTCTTCGAGGAAGAGGGGGAAGATGTTTTGCGGGCCGTCGGTGCGGATTTCGGCGCGGGTGGGCATGCCCGGCTCGGCATCGGCGGCGGTGACCGGTTGCGGTGCGCCGGGCAGTGCCTTGATTTCGTCGAGCAGGGAGCCGGGGTCGGGCGCTTCCTGTCCGTTTTGCAGGGTGTCGGTCCATTCGCTGAACAGCTTGTGGGCGCTGCGCAGCAGATGGTTGAGCGCCGAAGGCGCCTGTTCGTGACCGGCAAGATGCTGGTTGAGCACTTCTTCCATCGCCCAGGCGGTGTCGCTGTAGCGCCCCAGCCCGACGAGACGCCCGCTGCCCTTGAGGGTGTGGAAAATGCGCCGCAGCGTGGCGATGGCTTCTTGCGACTGGGCAACTTCCACCGGGCGGCGAATCATCGGGGCGGCTTCTGCCAGCAGGCTGCGTGCCTCTTCGATGAAGGTGTGGAAGAGTTCGTCTTCGGGGTCTTCGTCGCTGTCCGCAAAGGCGGAGACGAGTTCTTCGGGGATGTCGGCATCGTCGGGCAGGCTGCGCAGATTGCCGATGACGTCGTCTTCGGGCGTGGGGTCTTCGTTGGCGACCCGCGCGGCGGCGGCAAATTCTGCGGCCAGCGAATGCGGCGGCGGCGTGCGGCTGACCGGCGCTTTGGTGGCGACGGCGCGGGCAGTGGTTTGGTCGTCCTTGTGCGGCTGCGCCCGGGCGCGTTCCGGACGCAGCAGGATGGAAAGATGGATCGGGTGACCGCGCTGGATGCTTTGCAAATAGAGGATGAGCGCGGAAAGGTGGCGGGCGAGTTCTTCGGTGTCGTCCGTGGCGGGGGCAGCACCGCTGTCTGCCAGCGTGACAATCTGGCGGCCAATGTGCTGGAGCAGCGCGGCGGCCTGGTCGTCACCGACAAACAGCAGCGCGCCGTAAGCGTGGCTGAGCGGTTCGAGCAACGGCGCGATGGGCTGTGGGTTGTAGGGCGGGCGGAAGTATTGTTCCAGCACCTTTTCGGCTTGCAGCAAGGTGTGCAGGATGGTCTCGGCCAGACGGTCCAGACCGGATTGTTCGGTGGCGTTGCGGTCGAGCGCGTTGAGCGGGTCGACGGGCTGCTTCTGGCGGGTTTGCCCCAAACGGGTTAGCGCGCGCTGCGCCTGGGTGACAAAGCTGGCGTCCGGCGCTTTCTTTTGCAGCCCGGCGTGGAT
>JAFZMK010000199.1 GCA_017553285.1 Rhodocyclaceae bacterium | reverse complement strand
TAGAGGTCAAAGTAATCGGAAAGGTCGCCCAGTTCGGCCACGGCGGTGAGGTTGCCGCGTTCGACGGCCTGATAGAAATACTGCCAGGCAAGATAGAGATTGCGCGGCGTGCCTTCGCCCTTGGCGTACATGGTGCCGAGGCGGAAACTGGCATCGGCATCGCCCCGGCGGGCGGCGGCGGTGAATTCTTTCAGCGCCACGTCAAACTTGCCTTCCTGCCAGGCGGCGTTGCCTTCTTCAAAACCGGCTTGCGCGGGCAGGGCGGCGAACAGGCCGATGGCAAACAGACAGGCCGCCAGCGGGCGGGAATGTGGGTGAGTCACGGGGGGTTCTCCATGCGCGGCGCGTTCGCGCCGTCTGCCAGTTGTACCAGACGTACAAGGCGGTAAATTGCGAGATTCTAGCACTTGTGCGCTACGGGACGCAGGGTGGCAAGCGCGCCGGGTGCGTGAAGGATGGGCGCGGGCACAGAAAAAAACGCTCCGGGCGGAGCGTTTTTTTTTGAGACGGGTGCCGACGGCGCGGCTCAGCGCACAAACCAGGGCATTTTTTCCCAGAGCTTGGGCGGCATTTGGTAGAAGGCGGCGTTTTGCGTGAGGTCGATTTCACGGATGCGCGAAAAATCGCCGTCGGCCACGCGCAGGGCAAAATCCGGGTTGGCCAGCACGCCCAGACCAATGGCGGCAAATTCCACCACGCCCGTGCGGAAGGCTTCGATGGCTTGGGCGGGCGTGCGCAAGCCGCCTACGCCTATTAGCGCCACCCCGGTGCCGGCGAGGGCTTCGTGCAGGATGTCCAGCCGCGTGCGGTTTTCATCGGCACCACGCCGCGCTTTGTTGTAGAAGCCTTGCAGGGAAATGTGGATGTATTGCGGTTTGCGGCGGGCAAGGGCTTCTACCAGCGCGAGGGTGTCGGTCATGGTAATGCCGTCTTCAAAGGCTTCTTCGGGGGTGAGGCGATAGCCGATGATGAAGCGCGGGTTGTCTTGGCAGGCGGCCTGCACGCTGTCGAGCACGGCGAGCGGAAAACGCAGGCGGTTTTCCAGGCTGCCGCCGTATTCGTCTGTGCGGTGGTTGTGGTGCGGGGAGACGAATTGCTGCAACAGGTAGTTGTTCGCGCCGTGAATTTCCACACCGTCAAACCCGGCGGCCATTGCCCGGCGGGCGGCGGCACCAAAGTCGGCGATGGTTTGCCGGATTTCTGCGGGGGTGATTTCGCGGGCGTTTTTTTCGGCATCCGCCGAGGGCGCGACTACGCCCAGCCCTTCGGTGGCGTCTGCGAGGGTTTCCTTGCCGCCGTGGTGCAGTTGCAAGATGGCAAGCGCGCCGCCAGCATGGATGGTGTCAGCGACTTTTTTCAGGTGTGCAATGTCGCCATCGGTGCAGGCATTGGGTTCGCCGACAAAGGCGCGCGACTGGGCATTGACGGCAGTGGCGGCGGCGATGAAGAGGCCAAAGCCTTCGGCGCGCGGGCGGATGTAGGCTAGTTCTTCTGCCGTGGCGTGCCCCTGCGGGTCGGAAGACCAGTGCGTCATCGGGGCGACGGCAAGGCGGTTTTTCGCCACCGCGCCGTTGTTGAAGGTGTAAGAATCCAGAATTTCAGGCATGGCAAACTCCTTTGCAAAACGGGAAGACTGTCTTTACATGGGGATGGTTTCGCGCAATTCAAGCGCGCAGGGCAGGGGCGAAAGGCGGTAAGATGGCCGACTTTTGATGGCAGACAGGGGAAGGCTGCGCGGCGCGCGGCACAGATTGCCCCGAAAAGGAGAGCGCGTGAACGAGACTGCGCAAGCGCAGGAAAAAGCACCCTGGTGGCGGGAAATCTGCACCCGGCGCATGTTGTTGTGCGTCTTTACCGGCTTTTCTTCCGGCTTGCCGATGTTTTTTTTGCTCAGCCTGCTGCCGGCATGGTTTCGCAGCGAGGGGCTGGAGCTGAAAACCATCGGTGCCTTTGCGCTGACGCAACTTCCCTTTACCGTCAAATTCCTCTGGGCGCCGGTGATGGACAGCGTGCGGCTGCCGTTTCTGGGGCGGCGGCGCGGCTGGATGCTGGTCACCCAGGCGGGCTTGCTGGCGCTGCTGGCGGCCTATGCGCTGTTTGCGCCGCGTGAGCACATCGTGGTGCTGGCGGCGCTGAGTTTTCTGGTGGCGTTCTTTTCGGCCAGTCAGGACATCGTCATCGACGCTTTCCGCCGCGAAATTTTGCCCGAGCGCGAACTGGGTTTGGGCAATTCGGTGCATGTGGCGGCGTATCGCATTTCCGCGTTCGTGCCGGGGGCGTTGTCGCTGATTCTTGCCGAACACATGAGCTGGGCGCAGGTGTTTTTGATTACCGCGCTGTTCATGCTGCCGGGCTTGTACATGACGCTGGTGCTCGCCGACGAGCCGCTGCTGGATGCGCAGGCACCGCGCACGCTGCGCGAGACCATCGTCGAACCCTTCCACGAATTTTTCCACCGTCAGGGCATCGGCGCGGCGCTGGCGATTCTGGCGTTCATCTTTTTCTACAAACTGGGCGACAGCATGGCCACGGCGCTGGCAACACCGTTTTATCTCGACATGGGCTTCAGCACTGGCGACATTGGCTGGATTGCGAAAAACGCCAGCCTCTGGCCTTCGCTGATTTTCGGCATCATCGGCGGCGCGTGGATGTTGCGGCTGGGGATTAACCGCGCGCTGTGGCTGTTTGGCGTGGTGCAGGCGGTTACCATTCTGGGCTTTGCGTGGCTGGCCTCCATCGGGCCGTTTGAAGAAATTGGCCGCTGGCAATACATTGCGCTCGCCGCCGTCATCGGCGCCGAAGCCATCGGCGTGGGGCTGGGCACGTCGGCGTTTGTCGCCTTCATCGCGCGCGCCACGCATCCGGCGTTTACTGCCACGCAGTTTGCGTTGCTTTCCAGTCTCTCGGCAGTGCCGCGTACCTTTGTGAACGCGACAACCGGCGTGCTGATTGAATGGCTAGGCTATTTTTCCTTTTTCTGGCTGTGTTTCTTTCTTGCGATGCCGGGCATGTTTTTGCTGTTCGTTGTTGCGCCCTGGAACGAAGCGCCCGCGTCTGACGGAGAGCAAACCTCATGACGAACCCGACCGCCGAAGCCTTGCTTGCCGCCGCCGACGCGCTCTGCGCCCGTCTGGACGCACTGTGCTTCACGCCGCCTGCCACGCACGTCTACAACCCGCTGGTCTACGCCCGCGACGTGCACGCCCGCTGGCTGCGCCAGCAACGTGGGCATCTACACCGGCAGCGAGGGACGCAAGGTGGAGATCTTCTATGAGGGCACCCGGGAGGAGTGGCTGGCCATCGACATGGGCGCCCGCAACGGTTTCTTCGCCGAGTACCACGTCAACTATGAGGCGGCCGGCGTGCGCGTCAAGGTGGGCGGGACCTCCGTGGCCTGGACGG
>JAFZMK010000198.1 GCA_017553285.1 Rhodocyclaceae bacterium | reverse complement strand
CGGCAGTTTGAGACCGAAGGCTTCCATCACCAGCCCGTTGATGCGGGTCAGCCGCCCGGAACGCTGATAGGGCGACACGGGCAGCACGCGGGTGTGCACGTTGCGCAAAAACGTGCGCCAGCGCTCGCCGTATTCGGGTAATTCACTCCGCAACATTGGAAGCCCCCACGCTCATGCCAGCCGCGCTTTGCGCTTGCTGTGCGGCTTCGGGTTCGGCTGCCGGTTGTGGTGCGGCTTCCGGCGCGACGGGTTCCGCAGCCTGCGGGGCTGCTTCGGCAGCAGCGGGCGCGGCGGTCTCCGCCACCGCTTGCGCTTTTGGCGGCGCTGCGGGCGCGGGTTCGGCGTCGGCTTCGTAGGCGGCGAAATCGTCTTCGCCCACTTCCCACTGCGCTTCCTGACCGCTGAAACCCAGTTCGCCCAAAATGCGCCGCCAGCGCACCTGCACGCTGGCATCCAGATGGTTGCCTTCACCCAGCAGCACGCAGCCGCCGGGGGTCAAGGTGTCGTCTTCCACGATGCGCTGTTGCGTCTCGTCCAGCCCTTCGAGCAGGCGCGCGCGCACGTGCGCGGCATCTTGCGGGTGCAGGTGAATCTGCACGTGTTTTTGCGGAATCTGTTGCAGCGCATCCTGCACCAGCGCGCGCACGTTTTCAGGGCGGCTGATGCTGTGCTGGCACATCTTGCGCGCCAGCTCCACCGATAGCGCGATGAGTTCGTCCGCCACCTGCTGGTCCAGGTCGGCCAGCGCCACGTCCAGCGAGGCAATGGTCTGGGTGAGCGCATCGGCCTGCGCGGTGAGCAGCCCGCGCGCTTCGGCTTCCCCGGCGGCATAGCCTTCGCGCAGCCCCTGCGCGTGCCCTTCGGCGTAGCCTTCATTGCGCCCGGCTTCCAAACCTTCCGTGCGCGCTTCTTCGCGGATGCGCGTAATTTCTTCTTCGGACAGCAATTGCTGCTGGCGGGCATACTGCTCTTCTTGCTCTTGCAGCAGGCGCTGTTGCTCGGCCAGCGCGGCGGCCATGGCAAGTTGTTGCGCCTGTTGATCCCGTTCGGCTTGCTCTTTTTGCGCCTGTTCTTCCAGTTTGCGGCGCTTTTCGGCAGCCGCCGCACGGGCAGCGGCAAGCTGCTGGCGGCGGCGTTCGCGGGTTTCTTCGTCTTCTTCGTTGTCGGCAGCCGCTTCGGGCTGGCGCACGTCGAACGACGGCGGATTCCAGCGCTGGTACGCGCCCACCGCCTGATGGCGACGCAGGGCAGAAGAAGCGTCGGATGCGCTGGCGCCTTTCATGACCGGCTCCTGCGGCGCAGCAGCCGTGCGCGGCTACGCTTACACGAAGGCATCGTCGCCACCCTTGCCGGCCAGCGCAATCTGGCCTTCTTCGGACAGGCGGCGCACCGTTTTGAGGATTTCCTTCTGCTCGGCTTCGACTTCGGACAGCCGCACGGGGCCTTTGGTTTCGAGGTCTTCGCGCAGCATTTCGGCAGCACGGCTGGACATGTTCTGGAAGATTTTCTCGCGCAGCTCCGGCGAGGCACCTTTGAGGGCGATGACCAGCGAATCGGTGGACACTTCGCGCAGCAAGGTCTGGATGCCACGGTTGTCGACATCGAGCAGGTTGTCGAAGACGAACATTTCGTCGACGATTTTCTGCGCCAGTTCGGGGTCGTGCTCGCGCACGTTGTCGAGCACCGAAGTTTCCGCCGCCGAGCCAACGAAGTTGAGGATTTCAGCAGCGTGACGCACGCCGCCCATGGCGGTTTTCTTGGTCGTCGTCGCGCCCGAAAGCAGGATGGTGAGCGAATCGTTCAGCTCTTTGAGCGCCTGCGGCTGCACGCCTTCAAGCGTGGCGATGCGCAGCAGCACGTCGTTGCGCAGGCGGTCGGGGAAAAGTTTGAGGATTTCGCCTGCCTGGTCGTATTCCAGGTGCACCAGAATAGTGGCGATAATCTGCGGGTGTTCGTTGCGGATGAGGTCGGCAGCGGTAGCGGCATCCACCCACTTCAGGCTTTCGATACCGGCGGTGTCCGAACCCTGCATGATGCGCGAGAGGATGTGACCCGCGCGTTCATCGCCCAGCGCCTTGGTGAGCATGTCGCGAATCTGGTCGTGGTCCGGCTCAATGGGCGCGCCTTCGCCAATGCGCTCATCAATTTCGTCCAGCAATTCTTCCACGCGCGAGCGCGGCTGCGGCGGAAGCGAGGCCATCGCCACACCGACTTTCTGCACTTCGCGCGGCCCCATAATCTTGAGCACCTCGGAAGCGACCTCAGAACCCAGCGTCAGCAACAGCAGGGCGCTTTTTTCCAGAGCTTCGTCACTCATTTTTTCTGCTCCCCTAACAGCCAGTCCTTGATGATGTTGGCAATGAGTTTCGGATTGTCACGCGCAATCTGGCGCAGCCGCTCGATGCGCTGTTCGTAAGTCAGGTTGGTATTGCCGGAAAATTCCACGATGACGTCCTCTTCTTCGTCTTCCTCTTCCTCTTCGTATTCGTCCTCCTCTGCGTCTATCCTTTCCCCGCGCGCGGCAGCCTCCATCATCTGCTGTTCCAGCAGTTCTTCAGGCGTCAGCTCCGGTTCCGGGAAGAGGGTGCGAACCAGCGGACGAATGATGAGAAGATACACAATCAGCAGCCCCAAGGCGAGTGCCAGATACTTGGCCAGCCCCAAACCTTCGGCAATCACGGCAGGGTCTTTCCACAGCGGCACCACTTCCACGACCGGTTGCGCGAAGTTGGCAGAAGTCACGCTGACGCTGTCGCCACGCGCGGCGTTGTAGCCCATCGCTTCACGCACCAGACTGGTGATGCGCTGGATTTCCTCGTCCGGAATCGGCACGGAGTATTCCTTGCCTTTCTTGTCTTTTTCCGTGCGGTTGTTGAGCACTACCGCCACGGTCAGGCGTTTGAGGCGTCCGACGGGCTGGCGGACGTGTTGCAGCGTGCGGTTCAGCTCGTAGTTGATGGTCGCCGAACGTTTGGAATCGGGCAGATTGGCGAAGTTGCCGCCTTCGATGTCCGGCTCGGTAATCGGCGCAATCGCGGGCACCGGCGGCTGGTTGGTGAGCGCGCCGGGCACACCACGGGCGTAATCGTTGCGGGTGATGCTCTCGGTGGTCTGCTGGCTGCGGATGGCCTGATCGGGCACCGGATTGGGCTTGTAGAGTTCGGAAGTCTCTTCCAGATCGCTGAAGTCCACGTCGGCTGCCGCCTGCGCCTTG
>JAFZMK010000197.1 GCA_017553285.1 Rhodocyclaceae bacterium | reverse complement strand
TTGGACGGTATGGGAAATTCCCGGGCACACCGCCACGCACATTGGCTGGCTGGCGCAGGTGCGCGGACTGGATGCGCCGTATTTCTTTTGCGGCGACACGCTGTTTTGCGCCGGTTGCGGGCGGCTGCTGGGCGGCACGGCAGCGCAACTGCATCAATCGCTGGCGCGCATCATGACACTTCCTGCCGATACCCACCTTTGCCCGGCGCATGAATACACGCTGGGCAATCTCGCCTTTGCGCAACACGTAGAGCCAGACAACCCGGCGCGCGATGCGTTTGTACGAGAGGCACGCGCGCTGCGCGCACAGGGTTTGCCCACCTTGCCCACCACCGTGGCGCGCGAAGCCGCCATCAATCCTTTTGTGCGCGCGCCCTCGCTGGCGCAGTTTGCCGAATTGCGCGCGCAAAAAGACCAGTTTTGATTACAGCCCGTTTTTCACCGCCTCGGCCAACTGAAAGACCGCCATGGCGTAGAAGCTGGAACGGTTGTAGCGGGTAATGACGTAAAAATTGCGATAGCCCGCCCAGTATTCCGTCGCCTGTCCGGGCGTGGGCAAATCGATGAGCGTGGCGGTTTGCGCCGGGTCGCCGTGACGGGTGCGCAGCCCGGCGCGGGTGATTTCTTTCGGTTCAATGGCCGGTTCGATGCCGCGTTTGACCAGCGCGTCCGCTTTTGCCGCCGAAATGTCGCCTTGCAGTTTTTCCGCCACCGGCGCGCCGCGCTGCCAGCCGTAGCTCGCCAGATAGTTGGCGACGCTGCCGATGGCGTCTTCCACGCTTTCTTCCAGGTCGATATGCCCGTTGCCGTCAAAATCCACACCATACTTGCGAATGCTGCCGGGCAAAAACTGCGGATAGCCAATCGCCCCGGCAAACGAGCCGGTATAGCTTTCCACGCTGCGCCCCTCGGCGCGGGCAAGCAGAAAGAGGTCGGCGAGTTGTTCGCGGAAGAGTTCGCCGCGCTTGGGGTGGTAAAACGCCAGCGTCGCCAGCGCCGAGAGGGTTTCAAAATTGCCGGTGTTGCGCCCGTAATAAGTTTCCACGCCGATGATGCCGACGATGATTTCCGGCGGCACGCCGTATTGCTGCGCGGCGCGTTCCAGCGTCGCCCGGTTTTCCTGATAGAACTCGACGCCGTTATCAATATGCCCCGCGCCCAGAAAACGCTTGCGGTAGGCGCGCCAGGAACGCACCGCCTTGCCCTTGCCGGGCGTGGGCTTCGCCCCCGTCAGGCGCAGCACGGTGTCATCCTTTTCGGTAATTTCCAGCGAACGGCGCACGCTCTCGGGCGCAAAGCCCTGCGCCTGCATTTCGGCAATAAAACTTTCCACCTCGGCGCTAATCGGCAGCGCGCCAACCGGCGCGGCAACGAGGCTCAAGAACACGGAAAACAGGGGAATGGCAAAGGTGTGGCGCATGGGCAGAAAAAAGGCGGCGAGGAAAAAGCGGCAGAGTATACAACCGCCCCGTTCAGCGCGCAGACGCGCCCGGCATGGCGGCGGCTTCGGGATGGCAGGAAACCATGAAATCCATCATCTCCGTTCCATCCTTGCCGAGATAAAAGCGCACCATTTTTTCGTTAAATTCCCGCGCCCGCGCCGCTGGCACGCTGATGGCGTCGATGCCGTGCGACATCAGCACGCCGTTCATCATGAAGCGCGCGGTACGTTTGTTGCCGTCGAAGAAAAACTGCTGCAAGGCACCAAAGAGAAAAAACGCCAGCGCACGTTCAAACGGCGCGCACGCCGCCTGCAAGGCAGCCACGCCGTCTTCAAATACCCGGTTCAGCGCCGGTGCTGCCGGGCAGGTGGGCAGCGGCGCATAGCGCCCATGTTCGCCCAGCGCCACTTCGGGCGTGTAGTGGGTCTCGCTGCCTTCGCCGCGAAACACGCCCCATTCCAGCGCCTCCTCGCGGGCGACGAGACCGTTCAGTTCGACAAACACCGGCTTGCACAGCGCAAACTCCCCCGCCTTGACCATCGCCAGCAAGCGGCGGGCGCTTTGCGCGAGGTTAAAAATCTGCGCCTGGTCAGAGACCTTGCGCCCGCCAACGGTCACGCCGTCCAGCAGCGTTTTGACTTCCGGAAAGGTAAACGGATTGCCTTCCAGCACGCCCGCGTCCCAGACAAATTCCGGCAGCATCTTGTGAAAGCGGAAACAGGCGCGTTCGCGCGAATACACCGGCACCGCCTCCGGCACGGCGGCGCGGTTCCAGCGAAAGCCAAGGGCGTCAAACAAAGGCGGTGTATCACTCACGGCGGCAGTTTCCATTCAGGGCCGAAAACGGCGAACCAGTTGGGCAAGACGGGAAATTTCGTCGGCATCGGGGACAAGGTGCGCACCGTAGCACAGACGGGCGTAGAGGCGAACAATTGCGTCAATTTCCGCGCTGCGGGCAGGCAGCACGGCGGCGGCGCGC
>JAFZMK010000196.1 GCA_017553285.1 Rhodocyclaceae bacterium | reverse complement strand
GCCAGTCCGACGCCGCCCACCACTCCGCAGCCTTTTGCCCGTCTGCTGAAAGAGGATGTAGAGGCGGCGGCGCAAACGCCGTCGCCTGCTGCGCCGCAAACGCCGCCACCGTCGGCGGAGGCAGCCGCGCCGGTACCGGTGCCGACGGCACCGTCTGCTGACGAGGCGGCGGCAGCGTCGCTTGCGGTGGCGAAAAAAACCGACCGGCGGCGCGCACGCAAGGCTTCGTGGGCGGTGTTCTGGTCGTTGGGCTTTCGTCCGTTTTATTTGCTGGGTAGCGTGTGGGCGGTCGTCAGCGTGGCGCTGTGGGTGTATGCGCCGCAGCATTTGCATGGCGTGCTTACCGGGTTGTATTGGCATATTCATGAGATGCTGTGGGGGCTGATGGCGATGCTGTCGGCGGGGTTTTTGCTGACTTCGGCGGCAAACTGGACGCGGCGCGCGCCGGTGCGGGGGCGCTTGCTGGCGCTGCTGTGCGGGTTGTGGCTGACGGCGCGCATCGCGTTTTTGCTGCCGGGCGTGTGGCCGTTGCAATTGGCGTTGGGCTGCGAGTTGCTCTTTTTCCTGGGTGTGGCGGCGGCGCTGGCGCGGGTGATTCTGAGTTCGGTAAAACAGCGCAATTACATGATTCCGTTCTTTTTCCTTGCCTTTGCGGCGTCCGATGCGGTGTTTTTGCAGGCGGTGATGGAGGGGGCGGCTTATGAGGTGGTAATCGGCTTTTTTAACGTTGGCTTGCTGGTGATGACGTTGGTGGCGCTGTTGATTGGCGGGCGGGCGCTGCCCTTTTTTTCCGGGCGCGCCTTGCCGCAGGCGCATATTCCGATGTGCCGCCCCAGCGGTTTGCTGCAATTGTGGTTGTGCGCGGCGGTGTTGCTGGTGATGGCGGCGGTGATTTTGCTGCCCGATAGCGAGGAGTGGCTGCTGCCGGCGGTGGTGCCGGGCTTGTATGCGATCAGCTTGATTACGTTTTATCGCTGGTTGCGCTGGCGTCCGTGGGCGGCGTGGCGCAAGCCGATTTTGTGGATTTTGTATCTGGGCTATCTAGGCTTTGGCGTGGGGCTGGCGATGTTTGCCGCCTGGCAGCAAGACCAGATTTTGCGCTCGGCGTGGCCGGCGCATGTGGTGGGCATCGGCGGTATGGGGCTGCTGTCCATCGGGATGATGACGCGCACTTCGTTGGGGCATCTGGGTCGCCCGTTGGTGGCGGACCGCAGCATGGTGTTGTCGTACTGGCTGATGCTGGGGGCGCTGGTGCTGCGGCTGGGGGCGCTGTGGATGCCGTTTGGCTGGTCGGCGCTGGTCTGGCTGAATGCGTCGGCGGTGTGCTGGATTGGGGCGTTTGCGCTGTTTTGCTGGCGCTTTTTCCCGTGGCTGATTCGGCCCAGACTGTGACGGCGGGGTTACGCTTCGCCGCGCAGTTGTGCCAGACGGCTTTGTGCGGCGGCGAGCGCGGCGGCGTCGGGAAAATGCAGGGCAAAGCGTTTTTGCCGCGCGCTGGCACCGGCGAGCAAGGTGACGTCGCGCTTGGGCACGGCGAAGGTTTCCGCCAGCCAGGCGGTGAGCGCCTGGTTGGCCTTGCCGTCGGTGGGCGGGGCGGCGATGCGCACGCGCAGGGCGTCGGCGTGCGTGCCCGCCGCTTCCGTGCGTTTGGCGCCGGGCACGGCGTGGATGGCGATTTTGAGCAGGTGTTCGCTGGACATGGTGCGGGGACAAGATGCGGCAGGGGCGCTTGATGTTACACTGCGCGCGCGCGTCCGGAATGCGGGCGCGGTTTGGAGGGTTATGAAACCGATTACCGTCAATGGCGAGTCTGTGCCGCTGCCAGCGCCTGTAGACATCGCAACCTTGCTTGCCCAGCGCGGGCTGGCCGGAAAACGGGTGGCCGTCGAACTGGGCGGCGAAATCGTGCCGAAAAGCCAACATGCGCACACCGTGCTGCGCGGCGGCGAAGTGCTGGAAATCGTGACGGCAGTCGGGGGAGGCTGAAGAAAATGACGCAAACGCAACCGCAAACAGACGACGATTTGCTGCAAATCGGCAAACACAGTTTTCATTCCCGCCTGCTGGTGGGCACCGGCAAATACCGCGATTTTGCGCAGACGCGCGAGGCGGTGGACGCCAGCGGCGCGCAGATTGTGACGGTGGCGATTCGCCGTACCAACATCGGGCAGGAGGCCGGCGCGCCGAATTTGCTGGACGTACTGCCGCCGTCGCGCTACACCATTTTGCCGAACACCGCCGGTTGCTTCACCGCTGAGGATGCGGTGCGCACGCTGCGTCTGGCGCGCGAGCTGCTCGACGGGCACACGTTGGTGAAACTGGAAGTGCTGGGCGATAGTCAAACGCTGTTTCCGAACATGCCGGAGACCTTGAAAGCTGCTGAAACGCTGGTGCGCGAAGGCTTCGAGGTGATGGTCTATTGCGCGGACGACCCGATTCAGGCGCGGATGCTGGAAGACCTCGGCTGCGTGGCGATCATGCCGCTGGCATCCCTGATTGGCTCCGGCATGGGCATTTTGAATCCGTGGAATTTGCAACTGATTCTGGAACAGGCCGGTGTGCCGGTGCTGGTGGATGCGGGCGTGGGCACGGCTTCGGATGCGGCCATTGCGATGGAAATGGGCTGCGACGGCGTGCTGATGAATACTGCCATCGCAGCGGCGCGCGAGCCGGTGCGCATGGCGCGCGCGATGCGGGCGGCGGTGCAGGCCGGGCGCGATGCCTTCCTTGCCGGGCGGATGCCGAAAAAACTGTATGCCGCTTCGCCCAGTTCGCCGCTCGGAGGCTTGGTGGGATCGTGAATACGGCAGACCCGACGCAGCCGCTGCCGCCTGCGCCGCAGCGGCGTGAAATCCGCAGCTTTGTGCTGCGCGAAGGGCGCATGAGCGCGGCGCAGTTGCGCTTTCTGGAAGCCATGATGCCGAAAATCGGCGTGCCGTATGGTGAAGCGCCCGTCGACTGGACGGCGCGTTTCGGGCGTGAAGCGCCGCTGATTCTGGAAATCGGCACCGGCATGGGGGATGCGACCGCGCAGATGGTCGCCGCCGAGCCGCAGCACAATTTCATCGCCATTGAGGTGCACCGCCCCGGCATCGGCAATCTGTGCAAGCTGGCGCACCACGGCGAATTGCACAACCTGCGCATCGTCGCGCATGACGCCGTGGAAGTGCTGCGCCACATGGTTGCGCCACAGACGCTTGCCGCCATCCGCATTTATTTTCCCGACCCCTGGCCGAAAAAGCGCCACCACAAGCGCCGCCTTGTGCAGCCGCCGTTTGTTGCGCTGGCCGCCTCCCGGCTGCGCCCGGGCGGCGTGTTGCATTGTGCGACGGATTGGCAGGGCTATGCCGAATGGATGCAGGAAGCGCTCGATGGCGAGCCGCTGCTGGAAAACACTGTCGGCGCGGGTTTTGCCCCGCGTCCGGATTTTCGTCCGCTGACCCGCTTTGAAAAACGCGGGCTGGCGCTGGGGCATGGCGTGTGGGATTTGCTCTACCGCCGCCGTGCGCCGCAAGGAGAGCTTTCAACGTGATTACCGGATTGTTTCGCCTGTTGCGCCTGCTCTGGCAGGGGCTGAATTTCACCCGTCGGCTGATTGCCAACGCCTTGCTGGTGCTGGTGTTGCTGCTGCTCTTTGGCGGCTATGCGCTGTTTGCCAACAAACCGGCAGCGCCGCCGCCGCCCGAGGGCGCGGCGCTGTTTATCCGTCCGCAAGGTGCCATTACCGAACAACTGGAACGCGCCAGTTCCTTCGATTTGCTGATGGATGCGCAAGGCAGTATGCCCGGCGCGGCGCTGCACGAATACATTGAAGCCATTGACGTTGCCGCAGGCGATAGCCGCATCACCGGGCTGGTACTGGAAACTGGCGACATTGCCGGTGCCAGCCTCGGGCGGCTGGCGGAACTGCGCGCGGCCATCGAGCGTTTCCGCGCCGCTGGCAAACCCGTCTATGCCTGGGGCGAGCGTTTCACGCAGGGACAATATTTCCTCGCCAGCGCCGCCGACCGCGTGCATGTCTCGCCCGATGGCGCGGTGTTGCTGGCGGGCTTGGCACGTTATCAAAACTACTTCAAGAGCGCGCTGGACAAAATCGGCGTCAAGGTGCATGTCTTCCGCGTCGGCGCGTATAAATCGTTTGGCGAACCCTTTACCCGCGATGAAATGTCGGAAGAAGACCGCCAGAGCACGCTGGACTTGCTCACCGGCCTGTGGGGGCAGATGCGCCAGACGGTGGAAAAAAGCCGCAAACTCACGCCCGAGGCGCTGGCCGATTACGTGCAGCGCTATCCCGACCACCTCGCGCGCACGCGCGGCGATGCGGCGCAGGCGGCGCTGGATGCCGGGCTGGTCGATGAATTGCTCACCCGCGACCAGTGGCAGGCGCAGTTGCGCGCGCGTTTTGGTGCCGACGCCGACGACCCGGACAGTTTCCGCAAAGTCACGCCCGCGCGCTATCTTGCCCATGCCGGTAAAGAAAACGCCAGCGCGCCGGTGATTGCCGTGCTGACCGTGCAAGGCACGATTATTGACGGCGAAACGCAGGCGGGCACCACGGGCGGCGACACGCTCGCGGCGCAAATCCGCAAGGCGCGCAACGATGCGCGCGTGCGCGCGCTGGTGCTGCGCATTGATAGCCCCGGCGGCAGCGCTTTTGCCTCCGAGTTGATTCGCCGCGAACTGCAACTGACCCGCAACGCGGGCAAACCCGTCATCGCCTCGATGAGCGGCACGGCAGCCTCGGGCGGCTACTGGGTGGCAAGCGGCGCGGATGAAATCTGGGCGCTGCCTTCGACGCTTACCGGCTCCATCGGCATTTTTGCGCTGCTGCCCGAACTGGTGGACACCGCCAACCATCTGGGCATCCACACCGACGGTGTGGGCACCGCGCCGCTGGCCGGTTTGCCCGACCCGCTGCGCCCGCTGCCGCCGGATGCACAGCGCAGCGCGCAACTGATGCTTGAACACGGCTACCGGCGGTTTCTGGAAGTCGTAGCCGAGGCGCGCAAAATGTCGCCGCGCGAAGTCGACCAGGTCGGGCAAGGGCGCGTGTGGACGGGCGAAGCGGCGCACAAGTTGGGGCTGGTCGACCAACTCGGCACGCTGCCGCAGGCGATTGCCGCCGCCGCCGCCCGCGCCGGCATTGCCGGTGAGCCGCAGGTGCGCTGGGAGGTGCCGGAGCCTTCGCTGGGCGAAATGCTGCTCTCGTTGCTGGGCGAACTGGCGCTGACCGATGCGCGCGCCCGCCCGTCGCTGGCCAGTACGTTGCTGCAACAATGGCGCACGGAACTGGCGGCGCTGCACACCCTGAACGACCCGCAAAACCTGTACGCCCATTGTTTTTGCGACCTGTCGCAGACGCGCTAGCGCGCGCGTTCAGCCACGGTTCAGGCGCGCGGCGCTAAGGTGCCGCAAACAACAATACGCGCGAACGAGGTGCCCGCCATGACACACACGGCTTTGTTTTCCCTTCGCCGCGCCTGCGCGGGCGCGGTGCTGCTTTGCCTGTTGATTGCGCCGTTGTCGGCGGATGACGACGATTACCTGCGCGCCAGCGAAGCCGTGCGCGCGGGCGAAATCCTGCCCATGGAACAAGTGCTGGCGCGTCTGGCGAAGCAATATCCGGGCAACGTGCTGGAAGTCGAACTCGAAGACGACGACGATGACGATGACAATGCGGGCGGGCGGCGCTGGCTCTATGAAGTAAAACTGTTGCAGCCCGACGGGCAGTTGCGCAAAGTGCTGATTGACGCCAAAACCGGCGAAGTGCTGCACACCCGCGTCAAACATCGCCACCGCCACGGTTCGCATTGAGGGGCGGGTCATGCGCGTGCTGCTGGTGGAAGACGACCCGAGACTGCGCGAACAACTGGCGCGGGCGCTGCGCGCGGCAGGCTACGCCGTCGACGAAGCCGACAATGGCCGCGATGCGCTGCATCTCGGGCTGGAAGAGCCGGTCGACGTGGTCGTGCTGGACCTCGGCTTGCCCGTGCTGGACGGGCTAAGCGTGCTGCACCGCTGGCGCGAAGCGGCGCGCACCATGCCGGTGCTCATCCTCACTGCGCGCACCAGTTGGCACGAAAAGGTCGAAGGCATCGACAGCGGTGCCGATGATTACCTCACCAAACCGTTTCACACCGAAGAGCTGCTCGCGCGGCTGCGCGCGCTGATTCGCCGCGCCCAGGGTGTCGCCTCGCCGGTGCTGGAATACGGCAGCGTGCGGCTGGATACGCGCAGCGGGCAAGTGACGGTGGCAGGGCAGCCGGTGACGCTCACGGGGCATGAATACCGCGTGCTGGAATATTTCATGCACCGCCCCGGCGCGATGGTCTCGCGCACGGAATTGACCGAACACATCTACGCGCAAGACTTCGACCGCGATTCCAACACCATCGAAGTCTTCGTCGGGCGGCTGCGCAAAAAACTGCCCGCTGGCTTGATTCAGACCGTGCGCGGCATGGGCTACCGGCTGGGCGGGGCATGATGGACGAGGGCGTGCACGAAGCCGTCTCGCTGCATCGCCGCCTGATGCGGGCGATGCTGGTGACCACCTTGCTGGCGCTGACGCTCACCGGCGTGGTGCTGCACCATCTGTTTGCCGAACATGTGATGGAACAATCGCGGCGCACGCTGGCAGGGCAGCTTGAACAAGTGCTCACGCAACTGGAATTTGACCCCCAGGGTCGCCCGCTGATTGCCGAAGGGCGGCTGGGCAACCCGCGCTGGCAGCAAGTGTTTTCCGGCGAATACTGGCAGGTGGAAGCCGCCGACGCGCACAGCGCCGAAGCCGCCCCTGAGCCGCTGCGTTCGCGCTCGCTGTGGGATTTCACGCTGCAACTGGACGCACCGCAGCAAGAAAAAGACGGTCTCGGGCAATACCGCATTCACGGCCCGCAATCGCGCCCCTTGCAGGCGCTGGCGCGCACGGTAACGGCAGACTTTGCCGATGGCGGGCGCTGGCGCGTGGTGGTCGCCGCCGATGTGAGCGAAACCTTGCAGGCGATTGAGCGTTTTTCCGGCTTGCTGGCGGCATCGCTGGGCGTGTTGTTTGTACTGCTGCTCGCCGCCAGCATCGCGCAGGTGCGCATCGGCTTGCGCCCGCTGGCGCGGCTGCGCCGCGCGCTCGATGACGTGCTCGACGGGCAGGCAAGCCAGGTGCGCGGCCAATTCGCGCAGGAAGTGCAGCCGCTGGTCACGCAATTCAACACCGTCCTGGCGCGCAACGCCGAAATCATCTACCGCGCCCGCACGCAGGCGGGCAACCTCGCGCACGCCATCAAAACGCCGCTGGCAGTGCTGCAACAGGCGGCGCAAGATGCCGAAACGAGCGGCGCAGCCGTGCCCGTGGCGCTCATCAATGAGCAGGTCGGCATCGCCCGCCGCCACGTCGACTGGCACATGGCGCGCTCGCGCGCAGCAGCGGCTGCCGGAATGCCGGGGCAGCGCACGCCGCTGGCGCCGGTGCTGGAACAATTGCTGCGCGCCATGCGCCTGATTCACGCCGAACGCGCCCTGCAAATCGCGCTGGAACCCGCGCCAGATGCCGCATTCGCCTTTGCCGGGGAAGAACAAGACTTGCAGGAACTGCTCGGCAACCTGATTGACAACGCCTGCCAATGGGCGCGCACGCGCGTGCGCGTAGGCTGCACCGTGCAGGACGAAGGCGCAGCACGCCTGTGCGTGACCATTGACGACGACGGCACCGGCATTGCCGCCGAAGAGCGCGAACAAGTGCTGGCGCGCGGCGTGCGCCTGGACGAATCCGCCCCCGGCACGGGCTTGGGGCTATCCATCGCGCAAGAACTGGCAGGGCTGTATCACGGCAGCGTGCGGCTGGACGACTCACCGCTAGGCGGGCTGCGCGTCACGGTCTGTCTGCCACTGGCGAGCGCGGCGGACAGGCGGTAGCGGGGGCTTTGACAACGAGCGCGGCAAGGGCGATCACATGCATGTGGAAAATATGGAATTTCCCTATACATTCCGCACCATGCAACAACTGCTGGAAGATTTTCTGGCGCAAGTGGAAAAACGGAGGATACAAACATGAGAACTCTTACCATCACTGCCAATGCCGATTGGAAGGCGGTGCTGCGCGCGGCGGGCGCGCGGGCGCAGTGCGCTATCGATAGCGGCGAATATCAGGGCGAGGCACTGAATTTTTCCAGCCCGGCGGCGTTTTTTTCGCGTCTGACGGAAAACCGCTGGAACATGCTGCACGCCCTGCTGGGCGCGGGTGCCGTCGGCGTGCGCGAGTTGGCGCGCAGGCTGGGGCGCGACGTGAAGCGTGTGCACGAAGATGCTGCCGCGCTGGTGGAGCTGGGGCTGGTCGAAAAAGATGCCCACGGCACACTGCACTGTCCTTACGAACACATCCACGTCGACATGACATTGGCACCGCTGCAAAAAGTGGCATGAAAAACAAACATCCTGCTTTCATTCCAATTTTCATCCACCGCTACCGCTGCCGCCATCGGTTGTTTCGCCGCCCACGCTTCGCGCCGCGCATTGGCATGTAGGGACAAAAAAATTTTTACCCGATGCGCACGAACGCCCGCATTGGTGGCGGATGCTCCGTGCGTTGGTTCATCCTGTAACCGCCCCGGGCGAATAATTATTCGCACCTACCCGGCGCATTCGTCGTACCCCGTTTTGAACCTCCTCCGCATCGAACAAAAAATGTGCGGCAAAGTGTGCATTGCTTCCGTGTTTGTGGTGCGAAAAGCGTTTACAGTGACGCGCAGGAAGGCCACGTCTGGCCGCAGGAAAGTACGGATTTACGGGAGAACGCAAATGTGCTCCAAAAGCTGGCGAAAAAAATGGCAATGCGCGCTCGCGTGCGGCGCGCTCGGGCTGTTGGCCGGTAGCGCGGGCGCGCAGGATACGGGCGAGCCGATGGGTGAGCTGGATCCGACCCGCCCGGTGGAAGTGCTGATTCCCGACCAGGGGCTGACCAGCCGCTCGCCGGGTGCGGCTGCGGTGGTGGAGGTTCCGCCGCCCGTGGCACCGCTGGGCGAGGCGGCACCGGCTGCCGAAACCGTTCCGATCGCAGAAGGCGTTTCGGCGCAAACTGTCCCGGTGGCGGAGTCTCTTTCCGCGCCACAGCCCGCGCCTGCGTTTGCACCGGCACCCGCGCCCGCCGCGTCAACGTCCGCACCGGCGCCGGCGGCGAGCAAGGTGCAGGACGATGGCTGGGCGACGGTGGGCAAGGATGACACGCGCGAGGTGCAACTGGACCGGGGCGGCATCATTGATTCCGATGCGGGCACCAAGGTGGCGTGGGTGCGCATCAACATGCTTTCCGATGATGGTCAGGACTATGCGGCGATCAAGGCGATGAACCGCTTTGACTGCAATTCCCGTTCCTTCATCACGCTCAAGCGCGTCTATCTCAACGCCCGCCATCACATCTTGCGCGAGGAGACGGTGAAGGATGAGGCACCGGTGTTCTTTAGCGCCGGTTCCATGGATGAGCGGCTGTGGCGCGAAGTGTGCGAGCAGGGCAGTTCCAGCAGCGATGGCGGCGGCGCAGCGGCGTTGCAGGACGTGGCCGCGCGCGTTGAACAGGCGCTGGCTGCTGCGGGGGCGCGTGCCGTTCGCGGTGCCGATGGCAGCACCATCGTGCGCATGGGCGGTGACGACGATGCCAAGCCGCAAGCTGCGCCGCGCACGCCCAAAGCGCCCCGCGCCAGCGCGCAAGCGGGCAGTTACGCGGGCGGCGGCAGTGCAGAATACGGGCGCGATGCGCCGCTGTGCCGTCGCGGGCGTCAGCAAGCGCCCATCGACATTATCGAACGCGGCACGGAATACGATGCCGAGCCGATTGCCTTTGATTACCGCCCGGTGCCGTTTCGGGTGGCGGTCAGCAAACAGGAGGTGCGCCTGAACCTGAGCGCGCAGGGGCAGCCTTCGGAGCTGTTTTACGCCGGCAAACGCTATCAGCTTGCGCAAGTCTCACTGCGTATGCCCGGCACGCGCATCAACGCGCGCCAGATGGCGCTGGATGTGCAGTTGCTGCACAAGGCGGTGGGCAACGGCGCGGCGCTGATGCTGGTGGTGCCGATGGTGGTGGGCGAATATGGCGAGTCGCCGGTGCTGGAGCAAATTCTGGCGGCGCTGCCCGCGCGCATTACGCGCAGCGTGACATTGCCCGGTTCGGGCGAGCTGGATTTGCCGTCGCTGATTCCTTTCGATGGCAGCTACGACCGCTATCAGGGTTCGCTGACCGAAGCGCCGTGCACGGAAGACGTTGCCTGGCTGGTGATGCGCTCGCCAATGGTGATGTCGGTGGCGCAATTGGCGCAGCTTCAGAAAAAATTCCCCTCGCGCCTGGGGCGCGCCGCCCAGCCCGCGAACGGGCGCACGGTGCTGACCTACCGATAAGGCGCGCGCGCCTCGCAGACAAAACAACGGGCGGCTGGGGTTGCAAACCAGCCGCCCGTTTTGTGTTCCACGTTCAACATGCCGCGCCAGACGCAGCGCCCAAAACGCGCCCGCCGGGGCGGCGGGGCGCTTGAATGGACGCGGTCAGCGTGCGTTATTCGCTGCCGCTGCCGTTGTCGTCAATGCGATAGAAAATTGCCGGCTGGCTGCCGTCGGTAGGCGACCAGCCACAGCCCAGCAGACCGCTGCCGACCAGTTCGGTGGTGTCGTGGGTGATTTTGCGCGCCACCGCACTGCCGCCTTCGGTGAGCACGTAGGTGCCGTTGGTGCTGTGGTCGGTGAGCACAAAGCCGCCCTTGCGCCATTCCACGCGGGCGTGCTGGCGCGACGTGCGGGTGTTGTTGATGACGATGTCATTGCCGCGTTCGCGCCCCAGCAGGAGGATGGGATGATGGTCGTCAATGTGGAAGACAAGGTCTTGATAACGCAGTTCAAGGCGAGTCGGCATGGTTTGGGTACCTCCTGTGAAATGCCGGGTAATCTGAAAAAGTGAGGCAGACTGGGCGCTGGCGATGCAATAGCCCGCGCCCTGTTTGGCAGCGCGCGCCACGGCGCGGCTGGCGAGTGCTTCGCCGGGCTGCGCCCGGTCAACGATTTGCGCAGCGGTGTAAAACGGTTCGCGCACCGCCGGGCTGCCCGAGGCAACGGGCACGGGTACACGGTCGGTCAGCAGCGGTTTGGCAGACGGGGACGCCTGCGCGCCGTGATGCAGACCGATGCGCGCCTGCACGGGACGCCCCGCCGGTGGCGGCAGGTCATCAATGCGTTCAAAAATCGCGCCGACTGCGCTGATGGCCGCGTCGCACGAAGAAAACAGCACGTAGAGCCGGTGCGAACCCTGCGCCTGCACGTGACCGCGCAGCGGCTCGCAGGCAAGCTGGGCGCGGCGCAAGGCGCGCTCCAGAATGTCTTGCGCTTCGCTGTCGGGCAACTCGGGGCTGAGCGGCAGGATTTCAACAATCAGGGCACAGCGCGGTGAGGCGGACTCGGTCATGGTTCCGGAGAAAGGTCTTCGCTAATCGGGCGGACAAGGGGCAAGCGTACCATGTTTGCGCCCGCTTGCAGTGCGATGGTGTCAAAGGCGGTGTCGCCGCCTTCGGACGGGACGGGCGCGCCGCGCTCGATGCCGCAAAAGTCAAACAGGCGCGCATCGGCCAGATGCGAGGGCACAACATGGCGCATGGCAGTGGCGATGGAAGCAATGCGCGCCGGGTCTTGCCGCTGCCACTCGGCCAGCATCGCCTTGGCCTGCTGGCGTTGCAGGTTCGGCTGGCTGCCGCACAGGTTGCAGGGGATGATGGGGTAGCGCATGGCGCGGGCAAAGCGGGCAATGTCGGCTTCGCGGCAGTCGATGAGCGGACGGATGACGACGTGCTGCCCATCGTCGCTGACCAGCTTGGGCGGCATGGCTTTGAGGCGACCGCCGAAAAAGAGGTTGAGGAAAAAGGTCTCCAGCATGTCGTCCAGATGGTGCCCCAGCGCGATGCGGGTCGCCCCCAGTTCGCGCGCGGTGCGGTACAAAATGCCACGACGCAGCCGCGAACACAGCGAACAGGTGGTTTTGCCGGGGGCGATTTTGCTCTGCACGATGGAATAGGTGTCTTCCGTGACGATGCGGTATTCGATGCCCAGAGCGTCGAGATAAGCGGGCAGCACGTCGGCGGGGAAACCGGGCTGTTTCTGGTCCAGATTGACCGCCACCAGCGAAAAGCGCACCGGCGCGCGCTTTTGCAGCGCCATCAACACGGTGAGCAGGGTGTAGGAATCCTTGCCGCCGGAAAGACACACCATGACGCGATCGCCCTCGCCAATCATGCCGTATTCGACAATGGCCTTGCCGGTGGCGCGTTCGAGCTTGTGTTGCAGACGCTGCGCGGTGGCAGACAGGGGCGGCGGTGTATTCATTGCGGGCAATCGGGGGCGGCGGGCATCATGGAAAAATCGCGCTCAAAGCGTTGCAGATGCTGACCACCATCGACCAGCAAGGTGGTGCCGGTGAGCGCGCGATTGTTGAGCGCGAAGAGCGCCGCGTCTGCCACCTCGTCCGGCGTGGAAGACTGCTGCAAGGGGCTGAGCGCGTGCAGACGGGCAAAATGCGCGCCGTCACTCATCTGCGGGCCGGGCAAGGTCAGCCCCGGCGCAATGCCGACGCTGCGCACCTGCGGCGCCAGCGCCAGCGCCAGCAGCGTGCAGGCGCTTTGTAGCGCGGCTTTGGAAAGCGTGTAGCTGAGGTAATCCGGGTTCGGGTTCCACAATTTCTGGTCCAGCAGATGGATGAGCACGCCGGTGCCCGGCGCGGCCTTGCGCGCGCGCAAATGTTCGCACAGCGCCTGCGCCAGTATGACGGGCGCGGCGGTGTTGGCGCGCAAATGGCGTTCCAGCAGCGCGTAGGTGAAGGTTTCCGGATTGTCGTACTCAAACAGCGCGGCGTTGTGGATGATTGCATCGAGCGTGCCAAAGCGCGCCAGCACGGCGGGTACCAGCGCGCGCACGCTGGCTTCCTCCTGCAAGTCCGCCGGAAAATGCGCGCATTCCACGCCGCTGGCTTGCGTGCATTGGCGCGCGGTGTCGATGGCATCTGCGACGGACGTATGACAATGCACCGCCACGCGCCAGCCCTCGCGCGCCAGCCGCAAGGCAATGGCACGCCCCAGACGGCGCGCGCCGCCGGTAATCAACACGGTGCGGGGAAAAGCGGACATGGGTCAGACGGCAACATGAAAAACGCCCGCAAACCCGGGCGCAACCGCGCCATTTTAGCAGCACGGGTTTGGCGAGGCAGGAAAAGTCAAAACAGGGAGGATTGCGCAGTGCTGGCAGTAGATAGGCGCGAGTAGTCCAGTTTGTTGAGGATGGCAGTTTTGATGGGGCGCTTTTCGTCCCAGAAAATGAGTGACGAGAGCAGTGCGCGCGCGTGTTTGTTTTCCAGCGCCGCCAGCGTGCATCGTGCTTCTCGTTCGGTTTCAAACGACAGGTAATACACCGTGTCGTCAAACATGACGGGGCGCCCTTCAATGGGCGCGACGAGCCGGAAACGCAGCGCTTTGTAGAGGCTGCAAATGGCAATGCGCCACGGGCGGAACGCATAGTCGCCCACGCCGAAGATGCAAAAACGCGGACCTTTGGCATAGACGGTGCTGGCACGGGCATCCAGTCGCTGTGCATGCGCCAGCAGATAGTTCCAAGTCAGCGGGGCGAGGGTTTGCAGCGGGCGCGTGTCCGCGCCCACGGCACGCTGCGTGAGCAGCACAAAAGTATTGCGCCATGCCTTGTCGCTGCCGATGTCGGAGCCTTTCATCAGGGGGAACAGGCAGGTGTCCTCAAGCTGCACGGTTTCTCCCAAGCCGTTGGTGTAGCCCGCTGCGCTGCGGGTGAATTCCATGATGGCGGCAGCGTCGTGTTTGACGCCGGAGCGCCATTTCTGCGGGCTTTTCCCGGCGAGAAACGAACAGGCGTCAAACACATCAAGGTCGCTGACAGCCAGCCCGTGGCGGCGACCTATGGTTTTTCCTTCGCGCTCGTGCAGACCGGAAAATACGGTGCAGTCATAGGAAGGCGCAGCGTGTGGCTCTACGCGCAGCGCCAGCAGGCAGGCATCGACGGCAGCACCGAAGTGCCGCTTGGCGTCGATGGCAACCGTGCGCGCCTGGGCGATGGGTATATGCAGGCGTTCGGCGTGCGCCAGCACTTTGCGTGCCACCGAGGTTTTGAGCAGCATGGCAATATCGCCGCCGCGTTTTTCCAGCCAGCGCAGCGTCTCCAGCAGCATCCATTCGGAAATATCAAAATTCGACGCGCCGCTGATGGCCTCGAAACCGCCCAGACCGAGGAAATTGGATTTTTCTGGCAGGTTCGCACCGCCAATGACGCTTTGCGCGGCATTGGTGACCCAAGGGAAATTGCCGATGACCAGCAGGCGTCCGGAAAGCGCGCGGGTGCGCTTCATCCAGTCGGCGGTAAAAAAATCCAGACATTCAAGCTGTATGCGAGCAGCGCATGAATGCTGTGCAAGCCTGTGGCGCAGTGTGCCAAGATGCGCTTCGTTAATGTCGCAGCCCAGCACGGTGTGTGCTGTATCGAAAACCTGCGCGGCGGCGAGGACAAAAGCGCCCTTGCCACAGCTCGGCTCAATGATGGCGTCCGGGCGCACGCCCAGCGTATGGAGGTGGCGGCAGATGTCGAGCGCCAGTGCGTCGGGCGTTTGAAAATCGCCGAATTCGATGCGTTTGAGGTTTTTGCGGTTCATCAGGCGCTTTTGTAAATCAGCCGCAGTTCCGGCACGCTGCCCGCTTTTTCAATGGCGCGCGAGTATTGCAGCCGCCATTGCAGGGCGTTGGAAATGGTCAGCCAGCCTTGTTCCGGCGGATGGCGCATAATTTCTTCTGCCAGAGCGCGCAAGCCAATATCGTCAAGAGGAAGGTGTCTTTCCAGCAGGAAGGCAATCAGGTCATCCGCATTGCCTTCATTGTCAAGAATCTGGCGCAGACCGCGCGTGGTCTGGAAATCTGCCGTGTGTTGCGCCTGCACAAAAACGGCGTCCGTGATATGCAGTGTGGCGGAACGCGCTGCCGCATCGTCCTGCTTGTCATACACAAAAATAAGCAGACCATATCCCAGTCCATACACTTTCTGGCGTGCTGAGGAAAATGGGCATGAGGATTGCGGCTGGCGACAGCTTGTGGTTTTGATGTCAACGCCGATACCGGGAAAATCAATGCCGCTGGCAGCGTTGCCGTGCGCGAAGTCGTACAGACCGTGCAGATGTTCCTTAAAACTGCGTTCCAGATAGGTGCCCACAGCTTTGCCGTCGGTGGTGCCGAACAGTTCCGGGATGGCGCGCTGACTGAGTTGCGCGGCGAAGGTGCGTGCCTGCGTGCAGAGTGCATCGATGGTCAAGGGTTGCATAGGGCGGTGGGTTTGATGTGGGGGCTGGATTTCTGTGATGGTACGGTGTTTTTATCCCCGAATGAATAGATGCTGTGGAATCAGACAGGGGCATAGGCGGCGGGGTTTTGTTGGTAGAAGGCGGACAGGTGTTGGTAGACCTCGGGGTAGGCGGCGGTGAGGCGGTGCGGGGCGATGAAGAAGGTTTCGGAGGCGACGGCGAAAAATTCCGCCGGATGCTCGGCGGCGTAGGGGTCGAGCGGCAGGGCGTCCCATGCGCGGTCGTCTTCGTCATCTTCAATGGCATCGCAGCGGCGCTGAAAATCGGCAAAGGCGGCGGCAAACGCCTGCGCCCAGCGCGGGCGCGAAATCTGTGCGGGCAGCGGCGGACAGCCGTTGGCAATGCCGTCTGCCATGTCCAGCTTGTGCGCAAATTCGTGCACGATGACGTTGATTTGCGGGTCAAACCCTTCATTTTGCCAGCCCAGCAGCACGGGGCCGTCTTCGCGGGCTTCGCCGCAGACGATGTCGGTGTATTCATGCACGACGCCGTACTCGTCCATTTCTTCGCGCGCAATGCAGATTTCGCCCGGATAGACGATGACGCCGACCCAGCCGCGATAGGCGTCCACGCCCAGATGCAGCACGGGCAGGGCGGCTTGCAGCGCGATGGCAAGCAGGATGTCGTCGGTCAACGTCAGCCCGCCGGCGCCGAAAAATTCTTTTTGCGCCAGAAACTGCATGGCGCGCTCGCGCAGCGCCTGCGTGTGGCCGGGCGGTCCCCAGGCGAGAAAAGGTAAGGCGTGCTCAATGCGCTGCCAGTGCGCGACGGTGGGCACAGTGGGCGGGCGGCGGCGCAGCAGGGCGCGAAACGGGTTAGACATGGTGGCTTGCGGGCAGGAACGGGCGCGGGTCGACGGGCGGTGTCTCGCCCTGCATCAGCGCGGTGAGCAGCCGCGCTGCGCCGCAGGAGAGCGTAAAACCCAGTGCGCCGTGACCGGTGTTGAACCACAAACCGGGCACGCGGGAAGCGCCAATGACCGGGCGGTTGGAAGGCGTGACCGGGCGCAGTCCGCACCAGGCTTCGGCCTCTGCGCTGTAGGTGGCGCCGGGGAAGGTTTGTTCCAGCCAGCGGCGCAGCAGCGCGATGCGCGCCGGGTGCGGCGTGCGGTCAAAACCGCCGATGTCGGCCATGCCCGCGACGCGCACCGTGTTGCCCAGACGCGAACAGACGATGCGGCGCGATTCATCCGTCAGGCTGACCGTGGGCGCAAGCGACGCCTCGCGCACCGGCGCGGTAATCGAAAAGCCTTTCACCGGATACACCGGCAGGCGCAGCCCCAGCGGGCGCACCAGCGCGGCACCAAAACTGCCCGCGCAGAGGACGACGGCATCTGCTGACAGGCGCTCATTCGGCGCGCCGTCTTTGCCCGCCAATGTGACGCCCCGCCCGTCGACTGCCGCGATGGTGCGCTGAAAATGAAAGCGCACACCCGCCTGCTGGCAGTGCGCGGCCAGCGCGCGGGCAAACAAACGCGCGTTGCCCGATTCATCTTGCGGCGCGTACAGCCCGCCTGCCAGATGCGGGGCAAGCGTGCTCAGTGCTGGTTCGATTTGCACGCAGCGCGCCGGTGTGCAGCATTCGCTGTCAATGCCGTGCGCGGCCAGCAGTCGTTGTTTTTCGGGCAGCGCGGCGATTTCGGCGGGGCGTGCGAAAAGATGCAGAATGCCCGCCTGTCGCGCTTCGTAGTCCAGATGTAGTTGCGCGCGTAGCGCGGCGATGGTGCTGCGGCTGAACGCCGCCAGGGCGGCGATGGCGTGTGCGTTGGCGGCAAAGCGTGCCGGTGCGCATTCGCGCAGAAAGCGCAGCCCCCAGCGCCACAGCGCCGGGTCAGCCTGCGGCTGAAAGCGCATGGGTGCGTCCGCGCTGCCCAGCCAGCGCAGCAAAATGCGCGGCGCAGCGGGCGAAGACCACGGCTCGGGATGGCTGGCGGAAATCTGCCCGCCGTTGGCGTAACTGGTTTCCGTGGCGGCCTGTTCGCCACGGTCGATGACCAGCACCTCGTGGCCGGCCTGACGTAAAAACCACGCGCTGGCAACGCCCGATAGACCTGCGCCAGCGATGATGACCTGCATGTTTGCCCCGTCTGGAAGATGAAAACTGTGCGCCGGATTGTAGCGCTACCGCGCGCGCACTCGTGCCTGCCCGATGCGGATGATTTTGCGTAAAAAAAGTTCAAGTTTTCAGAGGCAGCGCCGTTAACATGGGCGAGAAGGAGTGCTACCCCCGCGCGGGGCTGTGCACTTCGGCAAGCATTGCAGGAAATTCTTTCGTTTTCAGACCTAAGGAGTGTGATCATGAACATCGCATCTGTTAGCCCCAGCATGGAAGGGATGCCCGCAGGCAGCATGACTGTCCGCGTACAGGGCGAGCGTTCCGCGCCGGTGCAGTCTGGCCAGGTCGCCAATCCGGAAATGATTGCCGGTACCCAAACCTCGGAAGCGGCAGCCGCTGCCGGTCAGGTGGCGGGCAGCCAGCGCGCCGGGGAAGACGCCGCCGGGCAACAACAGCCCGGAGAGCGCCAGCCCAATGAGGCGGAAATCCAGGAAGCAATCGACGAAGTTCGCCGCGCAATCGAGCCGATGGCACGAAACTTGCGTTTCTCCGTGGACGATGACACCAACCTGACGCTAATCAAGGTGGTCGATTCGGCGACGGATGAAGTCATCCGCCAGATTCCTTCGGAAGAAATGGTGGCCATCGCCAAGGCAATCGACAAGCTGCAAGGCATGTTGCAGCAAGGCGTATTGCTGCGCGACAAGGCTTGATTTTCAAACAACGTTGTACGCAGGCTGAACCCATAAAACAACGGACTGCGTGAGGCAGCCGGGCGCGTGCCCGGAAGGAGAAGAGCAAATGTCTATTACAGGACTGGGTGCATCGCTGGGGATTGGTTCCGGCATCGACATGGCCAACATGGTCAATCAGTTGATGGAGCTGGAAGCCCGCCCGCTGACCCTCTTGCAGAACAAGCAGGCGAAAGAAACCGCCAAGCTGTCCGCCTATGGGCAGGTGAAAAGCGCCCTGTCGGACTTTCGCTCGGCTCTTTCCGGGCTGATTAATCCGCGCGGCAAGACGGTTGACGTCTATAGTGCTGAGACACAGGAAGGCGCGGGCTTCACCGCCAAGGTCAACAAAGGCGCGACGATTGGCGACTATCAAATTGCCGTCAAGCAGCTTGCCAGCACGCAGCGCATCGTCACCGCCAAGGGAGACGCCGCGCCCAAGATTGGCGAAGGCGACGAGGAAAGCATGCTGACCTTCACGGTCGGTTCGCTCACCGATGACAAAGCCAACCTCACCGGCAACCTGAAAACCACCACCATCGCCTTCAAGGGCAGCACGCTGGAAGAGCTGCGTGACGCCATCAATAGCAGCGGCGCGGGCGTAAAAGCCACCATTCTGGAACAAGGCACGGGCGCGTCGAAAACGCAGCAACTGGTGCTGGCCAGCGAAACCGAAGGCGCCGGTGGCGCGTTCCGCATGATTGGCACGGGGCGTCTGGCTGATTTTTCCTATACGCCGACTTCGCTGGAAAAACCGGCGGAAGGCGCCGACGAGGTAGATGTGAACCTCTGGAACGCCATGAACGGCGGCAAGTTCGATACGCTTCAGATCGCCCAGGGCGCGATTGCGGAAATTGACGGCATCGAGGTCAAGAGCGACACCAACAAAATCACCGACGCCATTCCGGGCGTGGAGCTGATGCTCAACAAAGTGAGCACCTACACCGCGCCGGATCCGGCGAGTGGTTCCACGGGGGGCACGGCCTCGGGCGACCGCATTGAAGCGGCTACCGCCAAGCCTTCGTCCGGTTACGAGACGCACCGCCTCAATGTGACGCGCAGCGACAGCGGCCTGAACGCCGAGCTGGACAAGGTGATCGAAGCCTATTACAACGTGCTGGAAACCATCGACAACCTCACCGCCTATGACCCGGATGCTGCCGATGGCGAAAAAGCCTCGCTGCTGACCGGCGATTCCTTCCTGCGCACGGTGCGCAATGAGCTGGAAAACGCCCTGTTCGGCAACTACAGCGTGGGCGACAGCGGTGTGACTTCCATCTCGCAACTGGGCTTGTTCCGCGTGCCGATGAAAGACGGCAAGGCCAATCTGGACAAAGACGCGAAGATGTCGCTGGATGCCGGCGCGCTGACCAGCGCCCTCAACAACAAGAAGATTGACCTGGTGAAGTTCTTCTGCGGCGTGGAAGAAGTCAAGGACGAAGATGGCAACGTCACCACCGCAGGCATCCAGGGCTTTGGCGACCAACTGGCTGCGCGCATCGATGCCATGCTCGATGCTGACAAGGGCGCGCTGGGGCGCGCCTCCAGTGGCGTGCAGGACAACATCAAGTCCATGGAAAAAGAGGCCGAGCGTCTGGTGGAAAAACTGGAAGCAACGCAACAGCGCTACATCACCCAGTTCTCCAACCTCGATACCCTGCTGGCGCAGATGACGCAAACCAGCACGGCCTTGCAGAACCAACTGGCGAGCCTGGTTTCGCTGAACCAGAAATAAGCTGAGCGGTGCGCGCGCCGCGCCGCGCTCACGACCCCGCCTGCCCGCCCGGTTCCAGCCGGTGCTGCGGCAAGGTGGGGTCAGATTTTTTGGGGGGAGGGAAAGGAAGGCGCTGCGGGCATCACGCGGCTGCGTGGTTTTGCGCCAGCAAGGCTTCGACGGCGGCGCGGCGCGCCCGTTCTACGCGGCGTTTGCCCTGATTGCGCGCGCGCGCCGGGTAGATGCTCAGACGCACGGGCACATCCTGCCAGTCAAAGCTGAGGATGGCTTCGGGCAGGGGCGGATTGCTGATGCGGCGCGGTTCGCGGTGTTCCGGCGCAAGGCCGAGGTTGAGCAGGAAAATTTCCACTTCCTTGGCGCTTTCCTGCGGATAGAGTTCGATGTCCAGTTCGCTGTAGCGCCCGGCAGTGCCATCGAGCGCGCCGCCGGTCAGCCACGGGTCAAATTCGTCCAGATGCGCCATCAGTTCCAGCGCCGCCGCGCGCATGGCGTGCAGGCGCTGGCGTTGTTCGTCATCCTGAAACAGCGCCTGCCACGCACGCAGTTCGGCCTCAATTTCGGCGTTATCGGGCAGGCAGCCGCCTTTTTCGGGTACGCCCAGACGGCGCGCGGCGCGGCGTTTGGCAAAACCGTAATCTACCACGCCTTCTTCGGCCATCATGCGGGCGGCAAGGGCGGCAATTTCGCGGCGGGTGGTGCGGGAAGCGGAAGACATTGCGGCGGGGGCAGGTAAAATTGTTGGTGCGGGCGGATTCTACGGGATTCGCGCGCCGTTTTTTTTGATTTCTCCGCCGGAGCATTGTTTCATGCATATCCACATTCTCGGCATCTGCGGCACCTTCATGGGCGGCATCGCAGTGCTGGCCAAGGCCGCAGGGCACACCGTGACCGGCTGCGATGCCAACGTCTACCCACCGATGAGCACGCAGTTGCGCGCGCAAGGCATTGAACTGATTGAGGGCTTTGATGCCGCGCAGTGCGACATCGGCGCCGATGTGTTCATCGTGGGCAACGCCATCTCGCGCGGCAATCCGCTGCTGGAAGCGGTGCTCAATCGCGGCTTGCGCTACGTTTCCGGGCCGCAATGGTTGGCGGAAAACGTGCTCGACGGGCGCTGGGTGCTGGCGGTGGCGGGCACACACGGCAAGACGACCACCTCTTCCATGTTGGCGTGGATTTTGCAAGACGCGGGCTTGCAGCCGGGCTTTCTGATTGGCGGCGTGCCGGAAAATTTCGGCGTCTCCGCCCGTCTGGGCGAAGCGCCGTTTTTCGTCATCGAAGCCGATGAATACGACACCGCGTTTTGCGACAAACGCTCGAAATTCGTGCATTACCGCCCGCGCACGCTGCTGCTGAACAATCTTGAATACGACCATGCCGACATCTTCCCCGATCTTGCCGCCATCGAGACGCAATTTCACCATCTCGTGCGCACCGTGCCGGGCATCGGGCAAATCATCGCGCACGCGCCCGAAGCGGCGCTGGAGCGCGTCTTGCAACGCGGCTTGTGGTCGGATCTGGTGCGCTTTGGCGAGGGCGCGCCGTGGAATGTGACGGCGGCGGCGAATGGCGCGGCGCGTTTTACGCACGAGGGCGAAGTGATGGGCGAGGCCACGCTGGCGCTGGCGGGCGCGCATAACCGCATGAACGCGCTGGGCGCGCTGCTGGCGGCGCGGCACGCGGGCGTGGCGGTGGAACACGGCATTGCGGCGCTGGGGCGCTTTCAGGGCGTGGCGCGGCGCTTGCAGGTGCGCGGGCAGGTGCGCGGTGTGACCGTGCAGGACGATTTCGCGCATCACCCCACGGCGATTGCCGCCACGCTGGACGCCGTGCGCGATGAAATGCGCGCGCAAGGCAACGGTGGGCGCTTGATTGCCGTCTTTGAGCCGCGCTCCAACACCATGAAACTGGGCACCATGGCTGCGCGCCTTGCGCCCTCGCTCAATGGGGCAGACGCGGTGTGGTGCTACACCGGCGGCGTTTCGTGGGACGTTGCCGAGGCGCTGGCACCGTTGGGCGAGCGGCTGCGCTGCTGTGCGGCGCTGGATGCACTGCCGGCGGACGTTGCCGCCTTTGCGCAGGCGAATGATCGAATCGTCGTGATGAGCAATGGCGGCTTTGGCGGTGTTCACCAAAAATTGCTGGACGCACTGGCAGGCGGGGAGGCGGCGCAATGAAACTGTTTTCCGCACTCTACGAACGCACCCTGCGCTACGCCGGTCATCGCCACGCGGTGTGGTATCTGGGCGGCTTGAGTTTCATGGAATCGTCGTTTTTCCCGGTGCCGCCCGATGTGCTGCTGATACCGATGTGTCTGGCAAAACCGCAGCGGGCGCTGTTTTTTGCGCTGGTCACCACGCTTGCTTCCGTGCTCGGCGGTCTGTTCGGCTACCTGATTGGGCAATTTGCGCTGGAAGCCGTCACCCCGCTGCTGCACGATGCGGGCTACTGGCCGGTGTACGAAAAAGCGCGGGCGCTGTTTGCCGAATGGGGCTTCTGGGCGGTGTTGGCCGCCGGGTTTTCGCCGATTCCCTACAAGATTTTCACCATCGCCGCCGGTGCCGCCGCCATGCCGCTGGTGCCGTTCGTGCTGGCTTCCGCGCTCTCGCGCGGCGCGCGTTTTTTCCTTGTTGCCGGGCTGATTCGCTGGGGCGGCGAAAAAATGGAAGCCACCCTGCGCCGCCATGTGGAAATTGCCGGTTGGGTGTGCGTGGCGCTGATGGTGGTGGCGCTGGTCATCTGGCGCTGGTGAGCGCGCGCGGCAATGCTGGTCGACACACATGTTCATCTGGATGCCGCCGAATTTGCCGCCGACGCGCACACGCTGATTGCGCAAGCGCGCGCCGCAGGCGTGGGGCGCTTTGTCGTACCGGCAGTGACGCCCGCGACGTTTGACGCCATTGCGCATCTGGCGGCAACGCACGCCAGTGTCGCCCCCGCCTGGGGGCTGCATCCGCTGTATGTGGAAGGGCTGCCAGACGATGCGCTGGCGCGGCTGCGCGCGCAGATAGAAAAACATCCGCCGGTAGCAATCGGCGAAATCGGGCTGGACGCTTACCCCGGCGCGCCGGACTGGGCGGCGCAGCAGCGCATTTTTCAGGCGCAACTGGCGCTGGCGCGCGAGCTAGGCTTGCCGGTGATTGTGCACGCGCGCCGCGCGGTGGATGCCGTGCTGCACATGGTGCGCAAGATGCGCCCGCCGGGCGGCATCGTGCACGCCTTTAACGGCAGCATGGAACAAGCGCGGCAGTTGCTTGCCTGCAATTTTCGCCTCGGCTTTGGCGGCGCGATGACTTTTACCGGCTCCACGCGCATCCGCCGTCTGGCAGCCGAATTGCCGCAGCACGCCATCGTGCTGGAAACCGACGCCCCCGACATTCCCCCCGCCTGGGCAAACGGCACACGCACCGAACCGGCATGGATTGCCCGCTACGCGCAGGTACTGGCGGATTTGCGGCAAACGCCCGTAGCGGAAATCATCGCGCGCACTACCGAAAACGCCTATGCTGCACTGCCTGCGCTGGCACAAGACAAACCGTTTGCCCCGCTGGTGCCCAACGCGACAACAGTCGCCGCCATGCGCGCGGCGCGTGCGGGCGAGCTGGAAGCGGTGACGCTTGAACAGATCAAGACGGACATTCAGTCGGCGCAGACGTGAGCCGCCGCGCCGCACTTTGGCTGCGAAATGCGCTCAACCCTTGTCCGCTTCCTGCGGCGCGGGGTGTTGGAAGACCTGGCGCAGGTAGGCGAGGAAGGTTTGGTCTTCGCACAGGGTTTTGCCGGGGGAGTCGGAGATTTTGGCGACGGGCTGGCCGTTGCACGAGACCAGTTTCATGACGATGTTGAGCGGCGCGAAGGGGGTGTCGTTGGTCAGCGAGGTGCCGATGCCGAAGCCGGTGTGGATGCGGCCTCGGAAGTGGTGGTAG
>JAFZMK010000195.1 GCA_017553285.1 Rhodocyclaceae bacterium | reverse complement strand
CCTTCGGGGATGCGGATGCTGAGCGGCGCGGCGCATTCGGAACAATATCGCATGGCTTACAGCAGGCGGCTGGGGGTGATTTTCTTCGCCAGCGCGCTGCCTTTGGTGGCGCGGCGCTGGCGCATGAGCTGGCGCTGTTCGGGCGAGACTTGCACGGTGGAGAGCTTGCCGCGCAGCGTGCCTTCGACGACCAGCGGCGCATCATCGGCAGGGACGGCGACGGCGTTGAGTGTTTCATTCGCTTCCAGCTTCATCACGATGACGCCGCGCCCGCCGTTTTGCACCTTGATTTCATCGGCACCAAAGACCAGCAAACGGCCATTGGCGGAAGCGGCGGCAATCAGCGAACCGCGCACCGGCGCAGGCATCAGCGGGCGTTCGCCTTTTTCCAGCGTGAGGAAGGCTTTGCCGCTGCGCTGGCGGCTGGTGGCGGCAGACAAGGGCGCAATCAGCCCGTAGCCGCCGCTGTGGGCGAACAGCCAGTGTGCTTGCGGTGCGCCGGAAAGTGCGCAGGCGAATTTGCCGCCTTCCTGAAAATCGACAAAGGTGGCAATCGGCGCACCATCGCCGCGCCCGCCGGGCAGGTCGGGAATTTTTACGGTGTAGGCGCGCCCGTGCTGGTCGAGGATGACCAGCGGGAGCACGGTGCGGGTTTCGATAATCGTGTGCGCGTGGTCCCCCGCCTTGTAATTGAGCGTGCTCGCATCAATGCCGTGCCCTTGGCGGGTGCGCACCCAGCCGTGCTGCGAGATGATGACGGTGACCGGTTCATCGGGCACGCTGATTTCCTGCGCCGCCACGGGCGCGGCAGCATCAATGAGGGTGCGGCGCGCGTCGCCGTATTTTTCGGCGTCGGCGCGGATTTCGGACAAAATCAGCCGCGTCATGCGGTTGCGGTCTTCCAGAATGCCGCGCAGTTCGTCGCGCGCTTCGCGCAGTTCGGCCAGTTCCTGCTCGATGCGGATGCCTTCCAGCCGGGCAAGCTGGCGCAGGCGGATTTCGAGGATGTCGTCGGCTTGCTCCGGCGTCAGCCCGAAGGCAGTAATCAGCGCCGGACGCGGTTCATCCGATTCGCGGATGACGCGGATGACTTCTTCAATGTGCAGGAAGGCAATCATCCGGCCTTCCAGAATATGGATGCGGCGCTCCACGCGCTCTAAGCGGCAGCGGCTGCGGCGCTCCACGGTGTAATAGCGGAAATCAATCCATTCGCCGAGAATTTGCAGCAGGTTTTTCTGCTGCGGGCGGCCATCCAGCCCAATCATCGTCAGGTTCAGCGAACAGGTGGTTTCCAGACTGGTGTGCGCCAGCAGCGCGGCCATGAATTCTTCGCGCGACTGGCGGCTGGAACGCGGTTCCAGCACGATGCGCACGGGCGCGGCGTCGGAAGATTCGTCACGCACCACGTCCAGTTGGCCGAGCATCAACTGGCGCAGGTTTTTTTGCTCGTTGCTGAGTTCCTTTTTGCCCGCGCGCGGCTGCGGGTTGGTGAGCGATTCGATTTCCGCCAGCACGCCGCTGGCAGAGACACCGTGCGGCAGCTCGTCGACAATCACGCGCCACTGACCACGGGCGAGTTCCTCAAAATGCCAGCGCGCGCGCACATGCAGCGTACCGCGCCCGCTGGCGTAGGCATCGCGCAGCACTTCGGGCGCGCAGGTAATCTGCCCGCCGCCGGGGTAATCGGGCGCGGGCAGGTGCGCCAGGATGTCGTCCAGCGTCGCTTCCGGATGCTCAATCAGATGACAGGCGGCGGCGGCGACTTCGCGCAGGTTGTGCGGCGGAATTTCTGTTGCCATGCCCACGGCAATGCCGGAAGCGCCATTGAGCAGCACGAAGGGCAGGCGCGCGGGCAGCAGGCGCGGCTCTTCAAAAGCACCGTCGTAGTTGGGCAGAAAATCGACCGTGCCTTCTTCCAGTTCCGACAGCAGCAGTTCGGCAATCGGTGTGAGGCGACATTCGGTGTAGCGCATTGCCGCCGCCGGGTCGCCATCGCGCGAGCCGAAGTTGCCTTGCCCGTCGATGAGCGGATAGCGCAGCGTAAATTCCTGCGCCACGCGCACCATGGCGTCATAGACGGAACTGTCGCCGTGTGGGTGGTATTTGCCGATTACGTCGCCCACCACGCGGGCGGATTTGACATGCTTGGCACCCGCGCCCAGGCGCATTTCGTGCATCGCAAAAAGAATGCGCCGCTGCACCGGCTTTTGCCCGTCTTCGACCTGCGCCAGCGCGCGCGAGCGCACCACGCTCATGGCGTAGGCGAGGTAGGCTTGTTCGGCAAAGTGGTTGAGATCCAGCGCTTCGGCGGGTTCGGCGGGGTCGGAAGGTTCCGGTTCGGGGGCGGCGAAAAGGTCCGGGGTGTGCAGGTCGTCAGCCATGAGGGAATGCGCAAAGCAGGAAAAGGGCGGGAGTATACCCGCAGATTCGCGCCCGCCCGAAGCGGCGCGCGCCGCCGCCGCTTAGTGCGTCAGCAGCAGGTGTTCCTGATAGCGTTCGCGCCGCGCCTGACAGTTCGCCAGAATTTCCCTGCGCTGTTGCGCGTCGGCACGCGACCAGCCGGTGATTTCGCGCAGGGCGCGAAAACAGCTCAAACAATGCCCGCGCCCCTCGTCAAAATTGCAATTGCCGGTGCAGGGCGATTCGGGCAGTTCTTCGGATTGGCCGTGGGTGGACATGGGCAGGCTTGTGGTGAGGCAGCCGGACAGGGGGGCAAGATGCGATGGGCGGCGATTCTAAGGCGATGTCTGTGTGGCGACAAGCCAAAAAGTCGCGCGGTGGGTAACAAAAGGAAAGGGCGCGTTGGGCGGGCGTTCAGGCGTCCTGCGGGGGCGCGCCGCCCGGCCAGCCGGGCACCAGATTTTGCGCCAGCCCCAGATGGTCCAGAATGCGCCCGACGGTGAAATTGAGCAGGTCGTCGAGCGTTTGCGGGTGCGTGTAAAAAGCGGGCATGGGCGGCAAAATGACCGCACCGGCGCGCGCCAGCCGCAACATGTTTTCCAGATGCAGCACGGATAGCGGCGCTTCGCGCGGCACGAGGATGAGCGGGCGGCGCTCTTTCAGGCTGACATCGGCGGCGCGCTCGATGAGGTTTTGCGCCAGCCCGCTTGCCACTGCCGCCAGCGTGCCCATGGTGCAGGGGCAGATGACCATGGCATCTGACACGCCCGTGCCGGAAGCGGGCGGCGCAAACCAGTCCTGCAAACCATGCACATGCAGCCGTTCGCCGTATTCGTGCCCGCAGCGCGCCAGCAGGGCGTCTTTCAGCGCATCGGGCTGCGACGGCAGCGTCCAGTCCATTTCCTGACGGGCGACGACCTGCGCGGCCTGGGTGAGCGCAAAATGCACCTGGCAGCCGGCTGCCAGCAGGTGTTCGAGCAGACGCACGCCATAGGGCAGGCCGGACGCGCCCGTCCAGGCCAGCGTGATGGTGCGCGGGGCAGGCATGGTGCGAATCTCCTGCGCGCGCGTCAGTCTGGCCGACGGGCGGGCACAATGGGCGTGGGCGGGGTAACGTCGCCACACTGCGCACGGTGGCGCAAGGCGTGGTCGATGAGGGTCAGCGCCAGCATGGCTTCCACAATCGGCGCGGCACGAATGCCCACGCACGGGTCGTGCCGCCCTTCGGTGGCAAGGGTGACGGGTTGGCCGTGCACATCAATGCTGCGCCGTGCAATGCGGATGCTGGAGGTGGGCTTGATGGCCAGCGAGACGGTGATGTCCTGCCCGGTGCTCACGCCGCCGACAATGCCGCCAGCGTGGTTGCTGGCAAAGCCTTCGGGCGTGAGTTCATCGCCATGCGTGCTGCCGCGCTGGGTGACGACGCCAAAACCGTCGCCAATTTCCACCGCCTTGACCGCGTTGATGCCCATCATGGCGCGGGCAATGTCGGCATCGAGCCGGTCAAACACCGGCTCGCCCCAGCCTACGGGCACGTTGCGCACGCACGCGCACAGCCGCGCGCCGACCGAATCGCCCGCCTGCCGCAGCGCATCCATATAGGCTTCCAGTTCCGGCACGATGGCATCATCGGGCGCGAAAAACGGGTTGCGGGCAATTGCCGCTTCGCTGCGGAAAGGAATGACAATCTCGCCCAGTTGCGCCATCCAGGCGAGAATTTCGATGCCGTAACGCTGGCGCAACCATTTGCGGGCGACCGCCCCGGCAGCCACGCGCACGGCAGTCTCGCGCGCCGAACTGCGCCCGCCGCCCCGGTAATCGCGGATGCCGTATTTTTGCCACCAGGCATAATCGGCGTGTCCGGGGCGGAAACTGTGCGCAATTTTGCCGTAGTCTTTGGAACGCTGGTCCTGATTGCGGATGAGCAGCGCAATCGGCGTGCCAGTGGTGCGCCCGTCAAAAACGCCGGAAAGAATCTCCACGGTATCGGGTTCGCGGCGCTGGGTAACGTGGCGGGAGGTGCCGGGTTTGCGGCGGTCCAGATCGTGCTGGATGTCGGCCTCGGCAAGATCCAGCCCGGGCGGGCAACCATCGATGACGCAGCCGATGGCCGCGCCGTGCGATTCGCCAAAGGAAGTGACGCAAAAAAGCGTGCCAAAGGTATTGCCAGACATGGGGAAAGCGGTGCGTGAAAAGGTTGGAAAAGCGCCGTATTGTAAGCGCAGGGGCAGGGCAGGTGGGCAAAGGTGGACATTGCGGCACAGCGCGTGCGCGGCGTGTTGCGCGAAGCGCCGCGCAAGGCTTGACGCGCCGGGCGCTTTGGCATACCTTGCGCAGCGCATCGCCGCTGTGCGATGCGCAAGGGAAGTTCCTCCGGCGCATTTTCTGTGCGCCGCCTGTTTTTTCCGTCCCCGTCGTAACGCTGCCGCGCCGCCTTCTGGCTTTGCGCTGGCGCGTTTGGTTTTTCCGTTTGCAAGATTCCTTACTGTTATGAGCGACAACATCCTCCACGTAACCGATGCCAGCTTTGAAGCTGACGTGCTGAAATCCGCCACCCCCGTGCTGCTGGACTTCTGGGCGCAATGGTGCGGCCCCTGCAAGGCGATTGCGCCGGTGCTCGAACAAATCGCCCCCGAATACGCCGGGCGTTTGCAAATTGCCAAACTCGATATCGACCAAAACCCCGCCACGCCCGCCCAATACGGCGTGCGCGGCATTCCGACGATGATTCTCTTCAAGGACGGCAACGTCGTCGCCACCACCGTGGGCGCCGTGCCGCGCGGCCAACTGGTGGAATTCATCAACAGCCACCTGTAATTTCCGCCTCCCGCCCGCGCCGCCTGTATCCGCCGGCGGCGCGCGAAAATCCTCGCGGCGTCCTGCCGCCTGAAGCCGCATCCTTCCTGCTTTCTGAACGCGCCCCGTGCGCGCCTGCGGCTTTCCCGTACAACTGCCACCCACACGAACCACCATGCACCTTTCCGAGCTAAAAGCCCTTCACGTCAGCCAACTGCTGGAGATGGCCAACCAAAATGGCATCGACGGCGCGAACCGTCTGAAAAAACAGGAACTGGTTTTTGCCTTGCTGAAAAACCGCGCCAAACAGGGCGAACCGATTTACGGCGACGGCGCGCTGGAAGTGCTGCCCGATGGTTTCGGCTTTCTGCGCTCGCCCGATATTTCCTACCTTGCCGGCACCGATGACATTTACGTCTCGCCCACGCAAATTCGCCGCTTCAACCTGCACACCGGCGACACCATCGAAGGCGAAATTCGCGTCCCCAAAGATGGCGAACGTTACTTCGCCATGGTCAAGCTCGACAAAATCAACGGCGACGCGCCCGAAGTCTGCAAAAGCAAAATCCTCTTTGAAAACCTCACCCCGCTGCACCCGGACGAACACCTGCGGCTGGAGCGCGACATCCGCGCCGAAGAAAACATCACCGGTCGCGTCATCGACATCATCGCGCCCATTGGCAAAGGCCAGCGCGGCCTGCTGGTCGCCCCGCCCAAGTCTGGCAAAACCGTGATGCTGCAACACATCGCCCACGCCATCGCCAGCAACCACCCGGATGTCGCGCTGATTGTCATGCTCATTGACGAGCGTCCGGAAGAAGTCACCGACATGCAGCGTTCCGTGCGCGGCGAAGTTGTCGCCTCCACCTTTGACGAACCCGCCACGCGCCACGTACAAGTCGCCGAAATGGTGATGGAAAAAGCCAAGCGCCTGGCCGAGCACAAAAAAGACGTCGTGATTCTGCTCGACTCGCTCACCCGCCTTGCGCGCGCCTACAACACCGTCGCCCCCACCTCCGGCAAAGTCCTCTCCGGCGGCATGGATGCCGGCGCGCTGCAAAAGCCCAAGCGCATTTTTGGTGCTGCCCGCAACATTGAAGAAGGCGGCAGCATCACCATCATCGCCACCGCCCTGATTGACACCGGCAGCCGCATGGACGAAGTGGTCTACGAAGAATTCAAGGGCACCGGCAACATGGAACTGCACCTGGATCGCCGCCTGGCCGAAAAGCGCACCTATCCCTCCATCAACGTCAACCGATCCGGCACCCGCCGCGAAGAACTGCTGCTGGAACCGGACGTACTGCAAAAAACCTGGATTCTGCGCAAGCTGCTGCACGGCATGGACGAAATGGAAGCCGCCGAGTTCCTGCTCGACAAAATCAAGCAGACCAAAAACAACGCCGAATTCTTCGACTCCATGCGTCGCTAATCACGTTCTACCGTCATCGTCAAGAGGCTTTGTGTACGCAAAAAAACGCACCGCGAAAAATCAACGGCTTGCGAATTAAAATGTACGCAAATGTTTCAAGTGTGTATAAATTCTGCGACACACTGCCCTTCCTGTGGTACGGTAGACCCACTCCGCGCGGTTTTGTCCGGCCAGATGCGGAGCGTGAAATAACGACACAGGGGGAACTCCTATGCGACACGAAGATACTGAAATGCGCCGCTTCAGGAAGTACATCATCGACCAGGTCGTGCGCGAATACGGCGAACCTGCCGAGATGACGGAAGAATGGGAGGAAGAGCAAGTCCGGAACTACATGGAACGGCGCCAGGCGCGCAAAGAAGCACGCTGCTAACCGCTACCCTGTCCCTGCCTTGCCCAAATCCTCGCCACAAAAAAGCCGCCCCCGGGCGGCTTTTTGTTGCCCCGCGCCGCGCCGCATCCGGCGCAATCATCGGTTTTTCCGCTGCCGCCCCGCGCCGTACCCGCGTCATTTCCGTCGCAATCATCGGTTTTTTCGCCACCGCCCGTGCCGCGACCTCCCTCAGTCGGCTATGCCGACAGATCCCTCCAAGAGGGAGCCAAAAGCAAGCCTCCCTCTGGGAAGGGCGGAGGCGAAAAAGGCGAAGCACAGCTTTCCCACGTCGCAGCCCTACGGGCAGCTTCCGACTCCGAAAAACAAAGCGATGCTTTGTTTTTCCTCGCCCCGCGCGCCCATAAAAAGCGCCCCATGCGGGCGCTTTGTGCGGTAGGGTGCAGGGCGTTTGTCGTGCCCCGTTTTCTACCCCACCCCTGTATATAACCCATTAGGGCGCAATAAATTGCGCCCCTACGGTGTAGGCTCGACCCGTAGGGGGCGGAGGCGAAAAGGCGAAGCACCGCTTCGCCCGCCGGAGCCGGAAGCCGCTTTAGCGGCGACGTGGAACGATTCATCGCGCCCGCGCCGTGTCCGCCACAATCATCGGTTTTTTTCGCCGCCGTCCGTGCCGCTCGCGCCCTCGTCCATGTGCCATAAAAAAGCGCCCCATGCGGGGCGCTTTGTGCGGTAGGGTGCAGGGCGTTTGTCGTGCCCCGTTTTCTACCCCACCCCTGAACATAACCCATTAGGGCGCAATGAATTGCGCCCCTACGATGTGGTGGCGACCCGTAGGGGCGCGATTCATCGCGCCCAGGACGGTTGCAAATGCACCACCGCACCAAACGAGCCACAACGCCCTTGCCGCGCGCCGCCCCCCGCACCGCCCAAACGCCCCGGACGACGGCGGAAACACCGATGGCGGCGACGGAAATGATGCGGGCGCGATGAATCGTTCCACGTCGCCGCTAAAGCGGCTTCCGGCTACGGCGGGCGAAGCGTTGCTTCGCCTTTCCGCCTCCGCCCCTTACGTCATGACGCACCACCGTATGGGCGCAATTCATTGCGCCATAATTGGTTATATACAGGGGCGGGGTGGAGACGGGGCACGATGGATGCGTCACAACCGCTACCCCCAGTCGGCTACCCCCCTCAGTCGGCTGCGCCGACAGATCCCCCAGAGGGGGAGCCGAGCTTCTTGCCTCTCCCTCAGGGAGAGGGCGTAGGCGAAAAAGGCAAAGCATCGCTTCCCCACGTCGCTGCCCTACGGGCAGCTTCCGACTCCGAAAAACAAAGCGATACTTTGTTTTTCTCCGTCCCGCCGAAGCCGGAGCCGCCTTCGGCTGCGACGTGGAGACACGGCGCAGCCGTGACGGAGAAGGGGGGGCGTGGGCAACAAGCAGCCATAGGGTGGGCAACGTTGTCTGTGTTATCTACTCCGTTCCTTCGCTTTGCGCCAGTCGGTCTAACAGGGCGGCGGCGGCGGGGTCGGGGGTGGTGTTGTGCAGGGCGCGTGCCATTTCTTTGCCGAGTTCGACGCCGAATTGGTCAAAGCTGTTGATGCGCCATAGCCAGCCTTGCACGAAAATTTTGTGTTCGTAGAAGGCGAGCAATTGGCCGAGGTGGTGCGCGTTGAGCGCGGGCAGGAGTAGCGTGGAAGAAGGCTGGTTGCCGGGGCAGACCAGGTGCGGGGCGAGCGCGGGGTCTTTGCCTTGTTGCACGAGCAGGGCGCGGGCGGCCTCCTGTGTGCGCCCGTGCATGAGGGCGGCGGCTTGCGCGATGCCGCATTCGGTAAGCAGGCGCTGCATGGGGTGCTTGTGCGGGTTGCCGATGAGGAGGAAATCCAGCGCCGCCGTGCGCGTGCCCTGATAGAGCAACTGGTGAAAGGCGTGCTGGCCGGCGGGTTCGGCACCGCCCCAGACAATCGGGGCGCTGTGCGCGTCCAGCGGCGTGCCGTCGCGGGTGATGCGTTTGCCGTTGCTTTCCATGTCCAGTTGCTGCAACCACGCGGGCAGGCTGCGCAGGCCGTGGGCGTAGGGCAGGACGGCGTGGGTTTCGATGCCCAGGGCGTGAATGTTCCACAGACCGATGAGGGCGGCCAGTACGGGGAGGTTTTGCGCGAACGGGGCGTGGCGGAAGTGGCGATCCATGGCTTGCGCACCGGCGAGCAGTTCGCGGAAAGCGTCGCTTCCTGCCGCCAGCATCGCGGGCAGGCCGACGGCGGACCATACCGAGAAGCGCCCGCCTACCCATTCGGGCAGCGGAAAAATGCGCTCGGCGGCGACGCCAAATTCGTGCGCGCGCGCAGGCACGCTGCAAATGGCGACGAGATGCTGGGCAAGTTGCGCCTCGGTGAGCGCGCTGCGCAGCCATTGCCGCACGGCGCGGGCGTTTTCCAGCGTTTCCAGGGTCGTCCAGCTTTTCGAGGCGATGAGCACCAGCGTGCTTTGCGGGCGCGCACCGGCAAGTGCGCTGGCAAGTTCTAGCGGATCCAGTCCAGCAACAAAGCGCACCTGCGGCGTGTTTGCCTCCGGCGTGGCGAGGGCTTCGCAGACCAGACGCGGCCCCAGTTCCGAGCCGCCGATGCCGAGCGCGAGGATGTGGGTAAACGGCTCATTGGTGGCACCGCGCAGTTGCCCCGTGCGCACGGCATCACTTAGCGCCAGCAGGCGTTCGCGGTTGGCTGCCCAGTCGGTGCTGTCATGGGCGGGCAGCAGGGCGTCGTCGCGCATCGCCATGTGCAGCGCGGGGCGGTTTTCGGTGTGATTCAACGGCGCGCCGCCAAAGAGTTGTTCGATGCCTTGCGGCAGACGGGCGGCATCCGCCCAGTCCAGCAGCGCGGCGAGCGCGGGGGCGTCCAGCCGCTGGCGGGAAAAGTCGAAATACAGCCCGTCGTGGCTGACGGAAAAGGCGGATAACCGCGCGGCATCGGCGGCAAACAGCGCGGCGGTGTGCGCGCTGCGCAGGCGCTCAATGTGCGGGGCGAGCGCGCGGCGGGCGGCGTCAGCGCTGTTGGTAGAGACGGAAGTATTCAAGGTGACGGCCTCCGTTGAAGCGGTAGCGCCAGATCTCCTCCCATTCGGGGGCGAGTGTTTCGGGCGCGCGGTCGTTGCGGGTCATCAGGTAGCGGCAGGCGGTGCTGTCGCCCGCTGCCAGCGGCGCGGCGCGCAGGCCGGCGAAGTAGTCCAGCGCCCCGAGCAGGCCGGGGTTGCTGTTGATGAAGGCGATGCAGCCGCCGGGCAGCGGCGCCAGCGCGTCCGACAGGCTGTCTGCCATCGGGCGGTAGTTGCGGTGGGCGTCAAACAGCGGCATCAGCAAGGTGGCGGCGAGCAGCCACATCAGCGTGATGCCCAGCGCCCAGTTGGCGGCACCGCGCAGGGCGGTGCGCGGCAGGCGGCGCAGGAGGAGTATCCAGCACAGAAACAGCACCAGCGCCAGCGCCGCTGGCCAGGTTTCTGGCTGGGCGACGTAGTCGGGCACGATGCGGTTGAGGCTGCGCGCCAGCCCCGGCGGCCAGCCGAAATTGGCCGCGCTCCACAGCAGACCAAGCAGAATGGCAAAGACGCCAAACGACATGGTGCCAAACCAGTCAAACGCATTGGCGGCACCACGGCGCAGCGACGGCAGGCTGGAAGCGGCGAGCAGCACGCAGGGCACAATCAGCGCCGGCAGGCTGGCGGTGAGGTTGTCCCCGCCGGTAAACAGCGCGTAGCCCAGCGCGAGGACAAGCGCGGCGCGCGGCAACAGCGAGGCGGGCGCGAGCGTGGCGCGGTTGTGCCACAGCGTCCATAGCGCCAGCGGCCACAGCGGCCACAGTTGCCAGCCGACATCTGCCAGCCAGACACCGGGGAAGAGTTCGTCTTGCCACGGCAGGCGGAAGGTTTGCAGGCTGGTGTTCCACCACAGGCTGAGGCCGCGCGGTTCGGTGAGGTACAAAAACACCAGCCACAGCGCGATGCTTGCCGCCGTGACGGTGAGCGCCAGCAGACCGGCAGCGCTGATGCGAAAGCCCCGGCAGGGCGGGCTGAGCAGCGTGAGCAGTACAATCAGCGGCAGCGCCAGCAGCAGCGCGGGCAGCCCGTCGGCAAGAAACAGCAGCACGCAGCCCAGCGCGGTTTGCAGCGCCGCCGTCACCGGGCGGCGGGTCAGACGGGCGAGACCATGCAGCGCAATGGCAAAGGCGGCAAGCAGCGCGGTGGCCGGATGCGCGCTATGCGCGGGCAGCACCAGCCCGAGTGTGCCGACGGCGAGCAGTGCGGCGGGCGTGCGGCAGGCTTCGCCATAGAGCGCGTTGGCGGTGCGGGCAAGGTGAAAGATGGCGAGCAGTACAAACAGCGGGCTGGCCAGACGCGCGGCGTCGTGCAGCGGCAGCCAGTCGCCCAGCAGCAAGGCAAGCAGCGCGCTCGCCCAGTACCACAGCGGCCCGTTGGCGGCGGGCGCGGCTTCGCCGCCCATTTGCGGGAACAGCCAGTTTTCTTGCCGGAACAGGCGGGCGATGAGGTCAATATGCTGCACATCCTCGCCACGCCACGGCTCATGCGCGATGCCGACAAACAGATAGACCAGCGCCAGCAGCGTAATTGCCAGCCAGGTGGGCAGGCGCAGGCGGGTGGCGGCGGGACGGGACGGGAAAGACAGGCTCATGCGGGACGATGCCCTGAGAGGGGACGAGGTGCGCGTATTTTACTGGAAGCCCGTGCGGGTGCTGTGCGGGACTGTCCATAAACAAATACAGCCCGCGATGCGGGCTGTACGGGTTCGGAGAGGCGACGGGCGCTTAACCGAGGCGGCGGATGTTGCCGTATTTTTGCTGGAAGCGTTCGACGCGACCGGCGGTGTCGACGATTTTCTGTTTGCCGGTGTAGAACGGGTGGCATTCCGAGCAGACTTCCACGTGATAGCTCTCACGGCCAAGCGTGGAGCGGGTGGTGAAAGAATTGCCGCACGAGCAGTTGACGGCAACTTCGGTGTACTCCGGATGGGTTTCGGGTTTCATGGTTGCAAATCCTTGTATCTGGCGGGAAATTCTGCGCCCGGTCAGCAGGCGCGAAAGAAACGCGCGATTATGCGGCAAAGTCCCCAAAAACGCAAGACGCTACGAGGCAGGCGTGCTGTGTGCGCGGCCCAGCACGGGCAGGAAATCTTCCGGCGGCACGAACCCTTGCAGGCGCAGTTCGGGGCGCTCTTCGCCGTGCAGGAAAAACAGCGTGGCGGGCGGGCCGAAGAGCGAAAAATGTTTCAGTAGCGCCTGGTGTTCGGCAGTGTTGGCGGTGACGTCGACCTGCAACAGCACGAAGGATTCCAGCACGCCCGCCACTTGCGGGTCGGAAAAGGTGTAGCGTTCCATCTCGGCGCAGGAAACACACCATTCGGCGGAAAAATCGAGCATCACCGGACGGTCGCGGTGCTGCGCGAGTTGCGCGTTCAGTTCTGCCAGCGAATGCACGTAGGTGAAGTCGGGGCCGGTGTAGGGCGTGGCTGCGTGCGGCGCGGTGAGACTGTTCAGCGGACGCAGCGGGTCTTGATTGCCGGCGAACCAGCCGGTAATCAGGATTACGCCGTAGATTAGCAACAGCAGGGGAATCGCCCGCGCGCTGCGCGCCCAACCGCTGGCTTCCGGCGGCACAGGCGTGAAAGCGCCCAGATGCACGCTGGCAAACACCGCAATCAGCCCCCAGGCGAGCATGGGAATGCCTGCGGGCAGCACGCTGCGGGCAATCCAGACCGCCAGCGCCAGCAGGATGAAGCCGAAGGCGCGGCGCACGTT
>JAFZMK010000194.1 GCA_017553285.1 Rhodocyclaceae bacterium | reverse complement strand
TGGCCGTAGGGAAGAATCAGCGCGCCAGCGAAATAGTTTGCCAGACCGATGCGTGCCAGGCGGCGGGCTTCGTCGCTTAACAATCGCGCTTGCGCGACGATGGCGTCAATCACTTCGCCCGCTTCCAGAAAGGCGATTTGCGTCGCCATCTGAAAGGCGGCCTGACCGTTGGTCAGCAGCGGCGAGAGGGTGAGGATTTTCTCGGTCGGGTCAAACCGCCGCCGCGCGCGCTCGCCGCCCTCCCCGCCTTGCCAGGCGGCGCGGGTAACACGGATGCCGTGCGTGGTTTCCAGGCGTTTTTCCAGTCGTTCGGCGACTTCCATGGGGCGCAGATGCCATTGCTGCGCCAGCGCTTCTGCCAGTTCGTCGAGTTCGGCAATGTGGTTGTGGCGGGCGTAGAAAAAATCGCGCACTTCTTCAAACGGCATGAGTTTGGGCGCGCCCAGTTCGCTGCGGTTGATGCCCAGACGCATCGCCCAGGCGGCTTCGCGTTCTTGATTGTCGCGCTGGCTTTTTGCCAGCCGCAGCAAGGTGCGCGCCACCGCCGGCATGTTGGCGGCCAGTTCGCGGATTTCCGCCAGCGAAATGCCTTCGTCTTCCGGCTGCTCGCCCAGCAGTTCGCGCAAGTCGGTGATGTAGCGCGCTTCATCGACTTCCGAGAACCGCTGCACATCCACGCCCAGCACGGCGTTGAGTTTGAGCAGCACCGGCACGGTCAGCGGGCGCTGGTTGCGCTCCAACTGGTTCAGGTAACTGGGCGAGAGTTCCAGCGCCCGCGCCAGCGCAATCTGGGTCAGCCCGCGTTCTTCGCGCAGCCGTTTCAGGCGCACGCCCATAAAAGCCTTCTTCATTTTTTGCTCCGGTTTCTTCGCAAAATTCGCAAATTCACTGCGAAAGATTCGCAAAACTTCACTTTTTCAGGACTATTCAACATCTTAGCGGTGCGTATATTGCGAAAAAGCGCCGCCGGAAGCAAGCAAAATCGGTGGCCGATTTCATACAACACTCTACTCTTGAGGAGAAAACCCCCATGAGCGCAGTCATTCAGGAAAATCCGCCGAAGACGAAAAAATCCGCCCCCGCCCCCGCTACGCCTGTCGTCGCCGTCGCGCCGACAAGCGCCCCGAAAGCAAAAAAATCCGTCGCCCTCTCCGGCATTTTTGCGGGCAACACCGCGCTGTGCACGGTCGGCAAGACGGGTAACGACCTGCGCTATCGTGGTTACGACATTCTCGACATTGCCGAACATTGCGAATTTGAGGAAATCGCTTACCTGCTGGTGCACGGCAAACTGCCCACCGGCGCGGAACTGCGCGCCTACAAGGCGAAGCTGAAAACCCTGCGCGGCCTGCCCGCCAGCGTCAAACGGGTGCTGGAATCGCTGCCCGCTTCGTCGCATCCGATGGATGTCATGCGCACCGGCGTGTCTGCCCTGGGCTGTGCGCTGCCGGAACACGATGACCACAGCATTCCCGGCGCGCGCGACATTGCCGACCGCCTGATGGCGTCCCTTGGTTCCATGCTGCTGTACTGGTATCACTTCGCCGTCAACGGCAAGCGCATTGAGGTGGAAACCGACGATGATTCCATCGGCGCGCATTTCCTGCACCTGCTGCATGGCCGGAAACCTTGCTCGCTGTGGGAACGCGCCATGCACACCTCGCTGATTCTCTACGCCGAGCACGAATTTAACGCTTCCACCTTCACCGGACGGGTGGTTGCGGGCACGGGGTCCGACATGTATTCGGCCATCACCGGCGCAATCGGCGCGCTGCGCGGCCCCAAACACGGCGGTGCCAACGAGGCGGCGCTGGAAATTCAGCGCCGCTACGACAATCCGGACGAGGCCGAGGCGGACATTCGCCGCCGCGTGGAAAACAAGGAAGTCGTCATCGGTTTTGGGCACCCGGTCTACACCATTTCGGACCCGCGCAACGAAGTCATCAAGCGCGTGGCGCATTTGTTGTCTGTCGAAGCCCGGTCGACCAAAATGTTTGACATTGCCGAGCGTCTGGAATCCGTGATGAAGGACATCCGCAAGATGTTCCCCAATCTGGACTGGTTCAGCGCCGTCAGCTATCACATGATGGGCGTGCCGACCGCGATGTTTACGCCGCTGTTTGTCATTGCCCGCACCTCCGGCTGGGCGGCGCATATCATCGAGCAGCGCCTCGACAATAAAATCATCCGTCCGAGTGCAAACTACGTCGGGCCGGAAGACCGTCCCTTCCCGCCGATTGACCAGCGCCAATAAGGTAAGCAAGCAACATGAACAAGGATTTTCGCAAAGCATTGCCCGGCACGGGGCTGGATTACTTCGATGCGCGCGCCGCCATCGATGCCATTCGCCCCGGCGCTTACGATGGTCTGCCCTACGCTTCGCGCGTGCTGGCCGAACAGTTGCTGCGCCGCTGTGAGCCGGCGCGGCTGCGCGATGCGCTCACACAGCTCATCGAACGCCGCCGCGACCTGGATTTTCCGTGGTATCCGGCGCGCGTGGTCTGTCATGACATTCTCGGCCAGACGGCGTTTGTGGATCTGGCAGGGCTGCGTGACGCCATTGCCGCGCAAGGCGGCGACCCCGCCAAGGTCAATCCGGTCGTGCCCACGCAGTTGATTGTCGACCATTCGCTGGCGGTCGAATGCGGCGGCGACGACCCGGATGCGTTCGCCAAAAACCGCGCCATTGAAGAGCGCCGCAACGAAGACCGCTTCCACTTCATCGAATGGACGCGCAAGGCGTTTGACAACGTCGACGTCATCCCGGCGGGCAACGGCATCATGCACCAGATCAATCTGGAAAAAATGTCGCCGGTCGTGCAGGTGCGCGAGGGCGTGGCGTTTCCCGATACCTGTGTCGGCACCGACAGCCACACGCCGCATATCGACGCGCTGGGCGTGATTGCCGTCGGTGTGGGCGGGCTGGAGGCTGAGACCGTAATGCTGGGGCGCGCTTCCATGATGCGCCTGCCGGATATTGTCGGCGTCGAACTCACCGGCACGCGCCGCCCCGGTATTACCGCCACCGACATCGTGCTGGCGCTGACCGAGTTTTTGCGCAGCGAGCGCGTCGTCGGCGCCTGGCTGGAATTTTTCGGCGAAGGCACGCGCGCGCTCTCCATTGGCGACCGCGCCACCATCGCCAACATGTGCCCGGAATACGGCGCGACGGCGGCGCTGTTCCATATTGATGCGCAAACCATTGAGTACCTCAAACTCACCGGGCGCGAACCGCAGCAGGTC
>JAFZMK010000019.1 GCA_017553285.1 Rhodocyclaceae bacterium | reverse complement strand
GCGGCCAGCCCTTTGAGTTCGGCGGTAATCGAGCCGGTTTTGCCCAGATAGCGGGCTTTTGCCTGTTCCAGCAAGGCGCCGTTGGCGGCGGCGGAAAAATCTTGCCGAGCCTGTTCTACCAGTTGTTCAAGGTCAGACATGATGGGAGCGTTTGCACGCGGGAAGAGGAGGATTCGGAAGCGGACGGCAGCGGCGTTTTGACGTGCCGCCGACGCGAAAGGCAAAGGGGGCTGCTACGCCCCCTGTTGCTTGTGATGCTGGCGGCAATCAGGCCAGCTTGGCGCGCGCCTGTTCAGCCAGCGCGGCGAAAGCGGCCTTGTCGAAGACGGCCAGATCGGCGAGCACCTTGCGGTCGACTTCAATCGAGGCTTTTTTCAGCCCGTTCATGAAGGTGCTGTAGGTGAGGCCGAGTTCGCGGGCGGCGGCGTTGATACGCGCAATCCACAGGGCGCGGAATTGGCGTTTGCGCTGACGGCGGTCGCGGTAGGCGTATTGACCGGCTTTCATCACCGCCTGTTTGGCGATGCGATAGACGTTTTTACGGCGGCCACGATAGCCTTTGGCGAGTTTGAGGATTTTTTTGTGACGGGCGTGTGCGATGACACCACGTTTTACGCGAGGCATGAGTTTCTCCTTTCAGTGGTTCAGGCGTAGGGCATCATGGCGTGGATCTGCTTGTGATCCGACGCATGCACTTCGGTCATGCCGCGAAGCTGACGTTTCACCTTGGTGGTTTTTTTGGTCAGGATGTGGCGCTTGAACGCTTGCGAACGCTTGACCGAGCCGCCGGGACGCAGCTTGAAGCGCTTGGCAGCGCCGCTTTTGGTTTTCATTTTGGGCATTGTGAATACTCCATTGTTGATGACATGACGCAAGGTAGCCGCCGTGCGGCGTTTTGTTACCCTGTGCCACTTGGTTTTCCGGCCTTGCGACCGGGGGACTTTGCCTGCCGCCCGCATTCAGGCGACAGACGCAAAAGGCTTACTTTTTCGGGACAACCATCATCACCATCTGCCGCCCTTCCATCTTGGGCATTTGCTCGACCGTGGCGGCTTCTTCCAGATCGGTGCGGATGCGCTCCAACTGGCGCAGACCGATTTCCTGGTGAGCCATCTCACGACCGCGAAAACGCAGGGTGACTTTGACCTTGTCGCCATCGTCCAGGAAACGGCGCAGGTTGCGCATCTTGATCTGGTAGTCGTTTTCGTCCGTACCGGGGCGCAGCTTGATTTCCTTGATCTGCACCTGTTTCTGGCGCAGACGGGCTTCGTGAGCCTTTTTTTGTTCCTGATACTTGAACTTGCCGTAGTCCATGATTTTGCACACGGGCGGTTCGGCAAGCGGGGCGACTTCAACCAGATCCAGTTCGGCTTCATCCGCCGCTTCCAGTGCGGCGGCAATGGGAACGATGCCAAGCTGCTCGCCAGTGGCGCTGAGCAGGCGAACCTGGGGCGCGGTGATTTCGTCATTTACGCGCTGTTTCTTTTCCTGAGCGATGGTGTTGACTCCCGAAGTTCAAAAAAAATCAGACCGGGGCGGCAGAAGGGGCGACGGCTTTGCTGTCGATTTCCTTTTGCCAGCACTCGATCAGTGTGGGCAGCGGCATTTGACCAAGATCTTTGCCGCCTCGGGCACGCACGGCGACAACGCCTGCCGCCTTTTCCTTCTCGCCTACCACGAGCTGGTAGGGGAGCTTGTGCAAACTGTGCTCGCGGATTTTATAGGTGATTTTCTCGTTGCGCAAATCTGTTTCGACGCGCAAACCCGCTTTGCGCAAGGTTTCTGCAACATTTTTGGCATATTCTTCCTGCGATTCCGAGATATTCATCACCACTGCGTGCACGGGCGCAAGCCACATCGGGAAGGCACCGGCGTGGTGTTCGATAAGAATGCCGGTGAAACGTTCCAGCGAGCCAAACAGCGCGCGGTGCAGCATGACGGGGCGGCGACGGGAATTGTCTTCGGCAATGTAGCCGAGGTCAAAACGCTCAGGCAGGTTCATGTCGACTTGCAAGGTGCCGCATTGCCAGTCGCGCCCGATGGCGTCCCGCAGCACAAATTCCAGCTTCGGCCCGTAAAACGCGCCTTCGCCGGGGAAAACTTCCCATTGCATGCCCATGTGTTCGAGGGCGGTGGACAGCGCGTTTTCCAGCTTGTCCCAGGTGGCATCGTCGCCGATGCGGTTTTCCGGACGGGTGGAGAGCTTGATGCGCACGTTGTGGAAATCGAAGTCGCGGTAAATGTCGAGAATCAGGGCGACGACGCGCTTGCATTCGTCTTCCATCTGCTCGGGGGTGCAGAAGATGTGGGCATCGTCCTGCGTGAAGTGGCGCACGCGCATCAGCCCGTGCAGCGCGCCGGATGGTTCATAGCGGTGCACCTTGCCAAACTCGGCCATGCGCAAGGGCAGGTCGCGGTAACTCTTGATGCCTTGCGCAAACATCGACATCGCGCCCGGGCAGTTCATCGGCTTGAGGGCGAAGATGCGTTCGTCTTCGGTGGTGGTGGTGAACATGTTCTGGCGGTAGTTCTGCCAGTGCCCCGAAGTCTCCCACAGGCTGCGGTCCATCACGTCCGGCGTGTTGACTTCCACATAACCGGCTTCTTCCTGACGCACGCGCATGTAGTCGATGAGCGCCAAAAACAGCCGCCAGCCTTTCGGGTGCCAGAACACGGCACCGGGCGCGTCTTCTTGCAGGTGGAACAGGTCAAGCTGCTGGCCGAGTTTGCGGTGGTCGCGCTTTTCGGCTTCTTCGAGCATTTTCAGGTGCGCTTCCAGTTCTTCTTTGGTTGCCCAGGCGGTGCCGTAGATGCGCTGGAGCATTTCGTTTCTGGAGTCGCCGCGCCAGTACGCGCCCGCCAGTTTGGTGAGTTTGAAGGCTTTGAGAAAACGGGTGTTCGGCACGTGCGGGCCACGGCACATGTCGATGTATTCCTGATGGTGGTACAAACCCATCGCCTGCTCATCGGGCATGTCGTCAATCAGGCGCAGCTTGTAGTCTTCGCCACGGGCGCGGAAGGTTTCGATGACCTCGGCGCGCGGCGTCATTTTTTTGACGACATCGTATTCCTGCGCAATCAGCTCGCGCATACGCGCTTCGATGGCGGCCACGTCTTCGGGGGTGAAGGGGCGCTCGTGCCAGATGTCGTAGTAAAAGCCGTTTTCAATCACCGGCCCGATGACCATCTTGGCGCTGGGGAAAAGCTGCTTGACCGCATGGCCGATGAGGTGCGCGCACGAGTGGCGGATGATGTCGACGCCATCGGGGTCTTTCGGCGTGACGATTTCCACCCGCGCATCTTCGCTGACCAGCTCGCAGGCATCGACCAGCCGCCCATCGACGCGACCGGCAACCGTGGCGCGCGCCAGCCCGGCGCCGATGTTGCGGGCAATTTCCAGAATGGTGACGGGATGGTCAAAACTGCGAACAGAACCATCGGGCAGGGTAATGTTGGGCATGGCGGTCTCGGTCGGTAGGAAGGGGGCGAAAAAGGCGGATAAAAACGGGCGAAAAAAAAGCGCGGTCGAGCCGCACTTTTTGTGGATGTTTCCTGCGCGTGCAACCCGTGTCAGCAGACGAGGCGGGAAGGGGTAGTTCGCGGCATGGCTGGAAAAATCCGGTATCGGGGGAAAACTGGTAGGCGCGATTGGATTCGAACCAACGACCCCCACCATGTCAAGGTGGTGCTCTAACCAACTGAGCTACGCGCCTATGGTCGATGTTTCAAGCCGAGCATTATAACGGCGGATGGTTTCGACGGTCAAGCGCCAGAGGTGCAAGCGCCGGTGCGGGGCGCACGGGCGCGGGCAGGTTTTTCCGCCCTCGTGCACGGGCGAAGAGGCGTTTTCATCCACAAGCAGGGAAATTTGTCAATGGCGGGTGAAAACCGCTTGATATTCTTGGTGAATTTTTAAGCGATTGTTTTGTATGGGAAAAACTAGCCGTTTTTTTAGGCAAAGTGTGTCGAAAGTAGCGCGGGCGGGAAAATGGACGGCGGACGGACAGGTTATGCACAAAGTTATCCACAGATTCTGGGAGTAACTTTGCAGGCGCTTGAATGGCCGCGAAAATTTTTTGCGCCTGTTGCCGGAAAGCGTCGGGCGCGCCGCGCAGAGCAGCCCGCGCCCGCCTGCGTCGATGCGCACAAAACCGCCCCAACATCGCAGCGTGGGCAACTTGTTGCCCACGCGGGGGCAGAGGGTGCGCGGCATCGCAGGCGCAGTATTTGAGCCAGTGGCGGGGGGAAAATGGGTGCCAGCCAACATTTCCGCGCGTTTTTGGTTTTGGCGGCAAGTTCTCAGGGGGCAATGCGATGAAAACGGAACAGAGCCAAAAAACGGGAAGTCTGGACGAGCTTGCCGCGCGCCTTGCTGCCCGCTATCAGCAAGAGATGCAAGCGTTGCAAGCAGCGGCGTGCCAGCAAGACGAGGCGGCGCCCGTC